>NZ_JAQRFJ010000011.1:0-80514 GCF_028599065.1 Xenorhabdus sp. PR6a
ATTCCAGCGGGGATACAACGGATGGAGATGGGAAATTAACCGCGACCTTAGCCAGTACCATGGAAATCAAGGATATTGCGGTTTCACTGGCGATTGGCAGCCACAAGCCCGTTCAAGCAAAGGCGGTAGATTTCAAACCGGAACAGATATCGGCGATAGACGTTAAACCAACCAGTCCTCTATTGGTGAATAAAATTTCTACCCTGACGGTCAGAGTGAATGATGCTACGGGTAAAAATCCGGAGATTAATAAGACAGTTAACTGGACGATAAAATCCGCCGATCATAATGGCGTAAAACTGAACCCAACAAGCAGTACAACCAATGCTCAGGGTTACGCGACTACAACATTGACCAGTGATCAGGCTAAAACCGTTACGGTAGAGGCCGCAGTGGAAGGTATTGCAACAAAGAAATCTGTAGATGTGGAATTTAAATGGCCAACCATTCAGAAACCAACATTTACCCCAACAACCGGAACAGTTCCTCCGGATGCAGATAAGAATTCTCAAGACGCTTACCATTATACGGCGGCTGTACATGGTACTGATGGTAAGCCCTATACAGAGAAAGAGATTAAATTTAAATGGCAGTTGAAGCCTGTGGCACAGGGGAATGTGCAAGATACCTGGTTGTCAGAGACTGGGGAAATGACGGTGAAACCTGATGGGACATTGCAAGTTGACCTGATGAGCAAGCAGAAAAGCCCTGTAGTGAAAGGTGCCATTGTGTGCCTTGCTGTTGTTGACCAAAATTCGGTTGCGATCTCTGAAACGGAACAATGTGCTGATTCTGTGGATTTTAAGCCAGAAAGTGTAAAGATAGTTAGCCTTAAGCCGACTAATTTTAATCCTAATACACTCCAAAAAGGTGATGGCAATGCGTCTTATACTTATACAGCAGAAGTTGTTAGGGCAGACGGTACTCCGCTACCTGACGGGCATAAAGTAGAAAACGTTAAGTGGGATTTTGATCCTAAGCCTAATACCTATAATGGTAATCCTGAGTGGGAAATTAAAAGTGATAATATAGTCAAAAACGGTCAACTTACGGCTACATTAACCAGTCAGGTTGGTATTGGTGATATTAATAATGGTCAGGTTACTGATGGCTTGAAGGTAATCTTATCGGCGCCGGATGGGGGGAAAACTTCTTCTGCGGTAGCAGGGCCGGTTGTTTTTAAAGTGGTATCGCAACCAGCAGGAGTTGTTGTCTATGTTAAAGAAGCTGATAATACAACAATTAAAAAGAGTAAAATATTTAAAGATCAACTTAGGCCTAGTAACTCATTTGGAAATATGTATGCAAAACTGCACGATTTATCGATAGATGTAAATATTTTGGCTAACGGAGGGGAAATTATTTCTCCAAAAGGTTTTGATAATGAATTAATTATAGATCTGCCTACGGGAGAAATATATGTGGGTCTTGCTCTTAGGAATCAGCATGATACATCTGTAACGGTTAAAAGACCCAATAAGGCCAAGTATACTTATAATTATTCTTTTTGGATTAAAAAACTCATTATGCCTAACACTGTTCACACAGGCGTAATGAAACAAGATAGTCAACCGGAAGATGTTTCATGCAAAAATTCCGGTATACCCTACCTGCGCAATATTGATGAAGTTGATGTGGGTATCAGCAAAAATGATAGTTACTCTTTACAGAATGAATTTCCAGACAGCTACTCTTGGGGTCTTCTTGATGCAGTTTCACCACAACCTCCGGTGACTCCAAACATCCTTGGGGAATACGGTCCGAATAGCACTAGCGCTGGGAATTTTATTTATAATACTCAAGAAAACAAACAAGTGAATACTGGTAATGATCTTCAAGGTTATGTGATTTGTGTTGGGAGTTATTTGACCAATTAACTTAAAAACCCTGGGTTTAATATATTGGAAAAAATTTTTTTATTGATGTGGGGATATTATCGAATAAAAGCATCTTTAATGCTCTGTAATTTTAAGCAGCCGTAATGTGTAATCGCATTCGGTTGTTTTTTTTGCCTGACTAAAATGTCACTGTGTTTTTTAGTCGAGCATTGGCTTTATTTCGTGAAAACATATCTCTTAATCTAAATATTACTTGGGTAAATTTTTTTGTTATCAGGCGATAACTATTTTTCATTATCTAAACCAGAATGAATTGATTAATCTGTTTGCGCTTGTTACACTGTTTTTAAATATAAAATGATCCACTGAAGTAAAATTAATTAAATGTAATAATTTCAATGTGGTTTAGTAACTTACCAGAGTAATTAATTATATAACATAATAAATTTAATTTATGAGGAGTTAAAATGAAAAGAGAAGAATACTTAATTGCCAAAAGTTCCTCTCAGAATGATTATTCCGTTACAGCAACAATACCTGATCAATCTGATATTATTATCGGGCAAACGAGTTATATAACAATAAATATTTCAGGACTGTCAACTAAAATAGGTGATATTAAGCACGTAACAATAGAACCTGATCACAGTATAGCAAATTTAGTCACATGGAAAACAGAGTCACAATGGACTCACTTCGGTAATGAGGGGAATATAGTCATTCGTTTGACGGTTGATAATAATTTGGATGAACAACAACATAAGCAAATTAGTTATGTTGTAAAACTTTGGGCTGACAATACCGGGAATAAACCAATATCGAATTACACACCGGAGAATATCCAATATAATGTAAAGCGAGTTGATCATGATTCTATCATTATGTTAAATACTGATAATGAATATATCCAACCTCCAACAGATACTAATCCAGTGGGAACCGGGAAGAAAAGTATTATCTATTCTGGTTCAATTGTTGATAGTAAAGGACAGGCTCTTAAAAATACCCAAGTTATAGTCTCATCTGCATTGCCGGATCAAATATACTCTAACAACTCGAATAAGGTTCTTGTTAATATAGGAAATGTGCCAGACACCGGCAACCCCACATCGATAACAACGACGAGAGATCATGGGGTAGATTATTTTGTTATTAATAGTGATGATAGTGGCAACATAAAATTCAGTGTATATCCTAAACGAAACATATCTGCCAGGATTGATTTTAAGACGGGAATATTAGGTGTAACGACTTTGAGTTATGCTGCGTCAGCGTATATCTTTAGTGATACAAATCTGAGTGATGACCCACTTGGGCCATCATCACCAAATATATACAATGCAGAACAAACGGGAGCGGTTCCCAAAATACCGGGTTCTAAGGGAATGAAGGTTGGAATTGAACGGTATGCCGGGTATCAGAGTTCAGATACTTTGATATTCTTTATGCAAGGCTATGAAGCAACCGATAAACCCATTCAACTCAAACCCATATATAGGCTTGATAACGTAGAAAGTCTGGATGCAAATCCTTTTTATTTTACCTATGACCAGTTACTCGTTAATAAACCTATGAAACTTTATTATTTAATCGCCCCTGCCAGTCAGGATTCTCTCTATTCCATGGCATCAAACTTTATGTATGTTGGTGAGCTATCCGATGATGGTGACAACAATGATGATGGGTTTTATACACCAGTTGAAGTCTATTCCAGTTATTCACCATCACCATTTGACCTTAAAAACACACAGGATAATGATCGTATGTATGACAACCGTCTCGTCACACTAGATACGATAAATCAATATATAAAAGGAGGTGCTACGATAACAAATACTGATCCTGTTGGTTTGTATGTCGTTATAAAAATAGCAAAAAACTTCACTGAGGAAATGAAGGGACTACCTCCGCTTAATTCTACTTGTACTGTAATGGTTAATATAGATTCTGCTACAAGACAAGAAAATAAATCATATTCACCCATTCAACTGACTGACAGTACCAACTACTATCAAGTTGTGAAGATTCCATATTGTGATTTAACTCGCGCACGAGGGTGGGAGGATGGTATTCCGGCAAAACTGTCGTTTGCCTATTCAATAACACACGAAGGAGCTACAAAGAACAGTAAAGAATGGAAAGCTACGATAGGTACAGCAAATACTGGTTTTGATATAGGTGATGATGGTTGCCCTTGCAACGATAAGAGTAATTAAAAAGTCAACTATTTCAATATATAATGTAAATTTATTTAAAATATCCATTTTATGGAAATGACTACACTGTCCACTTATAAATAACATTTCAAAATGATAGTTCACTTCCTTACTCCTCGCACTGCAAGGAGTAAGGGATATTTAATAGATTATGTGTGTCACTATTATTGAAGATTATTTATAGGTGAAGTGGATGTTATCTATATTTAAAATAGAGGCAGATAATAATGAGTATAGTAAATAATATGGACGCAATAGGTAACTCATGTGCACTTGGTGAACTTTGTGTATCTATACCTGATGGAGCTGATGTTGTTATTGGGCAAACTTGTTATTTGACCGTATCACTTTCTGCTGATTCAAATTTGATTTCCAGTATTAATAGTATTTCAATAGAGGCTGATAAAAAATATTTTTCTGTAGATAATAAGAATGGATGGAAAGTATCAGAAAATGGAAATTTTGGTAGTGCTATAATTCTATTACATATAAATGATAATTTATCACCGGATATATCAGTTAACTATACAGTTCGTGCAATGTCAAATTCTGGTTATATTAAGGAGATTAAACCATTAGAAATAACATATACGACTAAAAAAGTGGAACCAACAGGATTAATTTCATTAACTACTAATAATGAATATATTGAACCACCGACAGAGGATAACCCTGTCGGCACTGGAAGTTCATATGTTACATACTCAGGGAAACTATTAGATTATAATAATAACCCATTAAAAAATACCCAAATTATAGTATCATCTGAACAGTCAGATAAAATTTTCTCTCATGATCAAAATAAGGTGCTTGTGAATATAGGTACAGCCCCCAAAGATGGAGAGCTGCCCCAAAAAATCATTACACATAGTCAGAGTAATTTTGATTTTTTTGCTGTTCACAGCGATATTAATGGAAATATAGAATTTCGCGTTTATCCAGTACGCGATACTTCTGTCAGAGTTGACTTTGACACTCAAATATTGAATGTAACTTCTGTTAATTATGCTGCATCTATATATATATTTAATGCTATACGTAGTTCATTATTTGGACCAAATTCACCAAAAATATTAGGAATACAAGATGGTAAGGTAAGAAAAATACCAAATGCTAAGGGAATGGAAGTGCACGTAGCTTCTTATCCTGAAGGTAAGGATACTGATTCTTTAATATTTTTCATGCAGGGATTTGATCAAAGCGATAAACCAATTCAGCTCAAACCTATATATAGACTTGATAATATAACCAATTTGGATTCTACTCCTTTTTATTTTACATATGACCAGTTGCCACTTAATAAGTCTATGAAACTTTATTATTTGGTTGCTCCTGAAAGTCAAGAATATAGCTATTCCATGACAGAAATGTTCACATATATTGGTGAACAAAATGACTCGTCTAACGACAGGTCTTACGACAAAGTCAAAGTATACACCAGCCATGCAACCCTTCCCATTGATGTATACAGTGAAGAAAATGAAACTTTTGAGTGGCATGGCATCATCCTGAGCATGATAAGCCAACAGAGAAAAACGGGTCAATGTGCCAAAGGAGCAACGGGGCTATATGTGGTAATAATGGGAACAAGTGAGCAGAATAATAAAAATTTACCACAGCTCGGTAGCAAAGGGTATTTGAACGTGTATGTGAAAACACCAAACTCTAGAAATACCCATAATAGTTATCCATTCCAGTTACCACCTGCTGCTGATCCGGGAAAACAAACAGGCCATTGTACGGTTAATATCCCGTACTGTGATATTAACCGAGCGGGGCCTTCATTCTCTCAAGGGTTAGGAACACTTTCGTTCGATTATTATATCGAAAATAGTGATGGTTCTAAAACGTATAGCAAAGAGTGGAGTACCAAAATTAATACGGTATTACCCAATCAATCTCACGATGATAACGATGGGTGTGATCCTTTATCGAATAATTAAGAGGATTTTGATTTTTAATTATTGCAATGTAAAATTATAAATAAGGAAATAACATGAAAAATAATCTGTCAATAGATGAAAAATCCATATCAATATACATTGAAAAAGATGTTTTCCAAGTGTTAGACTATGATAGTACTCCACCTAATGGTGATTATATCAAGGCAGTCGCATTAATCCGGGATAAGGACGGAAAACCATTGCCGAATGTTTCTGTCGTTATTCTTGAAAAAGAGCATGCCAATTTTGATTTGGTTAATATCTATCATGCCGATAAAACAACACCTGTTACAATTAAAAATAATTCTTCTAATCTGAAATATTTCCCTGTTACCTCCGATTCAGATGGAGAATTAATTTTTTATATCTATCCTAAGAAATCAAAATCAGTCGTATTTCATGTTGATTCTATGGTAATGAATGTAACAAACCGTATATCTTCAAAAAATAAAGTGTATATTATCGATAATAATAAAAAGGATCTAAACCTTCCTCTGCTTGATATCATCGGCGATAATGGTAATTTATGGGTGAATCCCAGTTCGAGTTTCTTTACTCTTTTAATTCAAAATTATCCTGATGCAAAATTAAATGACACAATACTGTTTTTTGCACATAATAAATATGTGCAAAAGTCATTTTTTGTTGGAGATGTTAATGAATTAGATAATAGTCATATAACACTGCCTTATAACATATTTAAGGAAAATGAAGTTACGCCTTTTTTCTATACGGTTGTGAATGAGCTGGGATTGGCTCGCTCTTCATATCCACAAAGCATAACATATCCTGGAGGAGGAAATAATCGACCCATTGATAACTTAGAGAGAAGTTATGATAGTTGTATCGTTTATAATAGTTACGGTTATAATGACGATAAAAATATTATCAATGATTCCATTCATGAGAAGGATGTGGATAGCAGATGTAATAATCCCCATCATGAAGCATTATTCGTTAAAATTATAGGAACGAATGATTATAAAGATAAAACAAAAGTTCCACTTGGTGCCGAAGTCACATTAAATTTATATGTAAACAGTTATCCAAATACGATTTATCAATCTAAAACGAAATTAATGCCAACTCAACCAGATAATGGTAATACAGCAACATTATTGTTTGGCATTCCTTTTAATTATGTTGGTCATATAGAAAATGGAGATATTTATCTTGATTTTCAAGTTAATTATTATGGGGATATTTCTTATGGCAAGATCTGGCAGGCCAATGTTTATACTGTAAGACCAGGAGGAGAACTTGCCGGAGATGCTTGTTCTGACGGTATAACCTGGACCGGCATATGGTAATTCAATTTCTTAGATGAATAATAATCATTATCAAATATTCATTTTTCTTTTAATAATATATTAATAAAGAATTATAAAAGGGGTAAGGTATGTTAGGTAACGATATGATTTTGGAAGATTATAATTTAAATTTATCTATTGAAAAACATGCTGATGTTATTATAGGTCAGCAGTTTTATCTCGATATAGAACTCATACCTAAAGGAAAAATTTCTCAATCCTTTAATATAGGTATAAAAGACCCTCAGGGTTTTGAAAGTATAGAAATAATTAAACCAATTAATATCCAGCAGGATAGTAAATCATATAATATGGTGGTTTCATGTAAGGTAAAAGGAAGTGATTCAATAACGTCAGGAGATGAAATACATTTTACTCTCACAGGAATTGAAAAAGTAATAAAATATTATGCAAAGGATTTGGTTAAAATCTCAATCCAATTGAAGAAAAATAAAAGCATTTGTGCAACACCCGATAATAACAATATAGACGACAACAAAGATCATTATATCAGTTATAGCACTACATTATTTGATACCACTGGTCAATTACTTAAAAACACACCTGTCCATATTTTTTCTGAGGCTGAAGAGGATATTGTAAGGAATATCATTATTACCTCTGAACCGAGTGGAATAGGTCAAAAATGTCAAATTATCAAGCCCAAAAATTATCAGGGTAAAAGTGAAATAATTATTAATAGTGATAATGATGGAAATGTAAAATTCCGTGTTTATCCGGTTATGGACACCCCTGTTGTTATGGATTTAATCAGTAAAATCGAAGGGATCGCGGAATATCGTTCTGGTACCATATATATGGTTTCTATTCTTCCGCTCAGCGACGAGGATTTACCTGAACAGCCATATGTTCCTGAACTCTCCGGAGGTTTATTGGATGGTGGCGGAGATAAATTTTTTGAAGCACAGGTTGATTCTTATCCTAATGCGTCTTTGACCGATAGAATTTTATTTTTTAACAAGAAAAAAGACGATGGTTCTTTTGACCCAGAAGGATTAATATTTCCAGTGCAAAAGATTTCCGATGTCTCGCACAATTCAAGTGCTTATAACTATACATTTGTGATGAAAAGAGAAGTTTTTCCATCTGAAACAGACTCAATGCTCTATTATGTGATAGCACCGGATTTTGGCAATAGTATATATTCAGGGGCTCAGGAGGTTAAATATGTCGGAGAGGGAATGGGCGCACCTGATGATAGTGTCAAAAGAATATATAATATGCCCAGGATTTTCTCCAGTTATGCTGATATCAAAAAAGATCCTAAACTTGAACACTCTGATGATGATGAAAAACCCAATAATGAAGATATCACCCAAAATGATGTATCTAACTCTTCTGTCAGTGGATACCAATTGTATGTAAAAATTATGTGTACTAATGATGAGAATGATCACTCTTATCCCATTTGGGGTAAAGAGATATATTTAAGAATGTATGTTAGATCAGTAAATCAGAACCTTAATAAAATATTTAAAGTTGTTGCTCCACATGTTCCAGATAAACCAGGAGAAAACTTGTCGACAATCATTATTGAAATTGATTCACCAGAACTTAATGATGTGAAAGGATATACTGATGGCGGAATAGGGGTTATTTACTTTGAATATTATATCATTGACCCAGTTAACAATGAAAAGACATATAGTCATTATTGGAAAAATGAAATAATGACAAGTGATTAATTCCCACAATTAAATTGGGCTGTTTCTATATTAGGAGGTGCTTAATATATAGATACAGCTCTTTTTCTCATTATTGCAATTTTAAATTCCTGCTAAGTGAAATATTTGTATGGGAGGTAAATATATTTTCACAGAGCTATTTTAACGCCGATTCTGTGTGATAGTATGTCGGACGAGTTAGGGCAAATGTACCCGATGTTTTTGAAATTATTTCTTTAAACATGTACACATCTTGCGGAGTGAAGCGAGGACTTGTTCCTAACGTACTGATTTAATAATGAATTTGATTTAATACAAGTGATCTTTCGTGTGGGTCACCACTGTATATAAGGATTTTAAATGCCTGTAATTACTCTTCCTGACGGGAGTCAACGTCAATTTGAGCATGCTGTTTCTGTCATGGATGTCGCTCGTGATATCGGTGCGGGTTTGGCAAAAGCGTGTATCGCTGGCCGTGTTAACGGTGAATTGGTGGATGCCTGCGAATTAATCGAAACGGATGCCAATCTTGCGATTATCACCAGCAAGAATGAAGAAGGCCTGGAAATTATCCGCCACTCATGTGCACATCTGTTGGGCCATGCCATCAAACAGTTATGGCCGGATACGAAAATGGCTATCGGTCCTATCATTGATAATGGCTTCTATTATGATGTTGATTTGGAGCGCTCTTTGACGCAGGAAGATATCGAGCTGCTTGAGAAGCGTATGCTGGAGCTTGCTAAAAAAGACTACGATGTCATTAAGAAAAAAGTGAGCTGGCAAGAAGCGCGTGACGCATTTGCGGCTCGTGGTGAAGAGTATAAGATCCAGATTTTGGATGAAAATATCAGCCACGATGATCGTCCCGGCCTGTATCACCATGAAGAATACGTTGATATGTGCCGTGGGCCACATGTCCCTAATATGCGTTTCTGCCATCACTTTAAACTGCAAAAAGTGGCAGGGGCATATTGGCGCGGCAATAGCGACAACAAAATGTTGCAGCGTATTTATGGTACGGCATGGGCGGATAAGAAGCAGCTTGGTGCCTATTTGCAGCGTCTGGAAGAAGCGGCAAAACGCGATCACCGTAAGATTGGTAAACAGCTTGACCTGTATCATATGCAGGAAGAAGCACCGGGTATGGCATTTTGGCATAATGATGGTTGGACAATTTTCCGTGAATTGGAAACGTTTGTCCGCCTGAAGCTCAAAGAGTACCAATATCAGGAAGTCAAAGGCCCATTCATGATGGACCGTATCCTGTGGGAAAAAACAGGGCATTGGGAAAACTATAAAGAAAACATGTTCACCACTTCATCGGAAAACCGTGAATATTGCGTGAAACCGATGAACTGCCCAGGGCATGTCCAGATTTTCAACCAAGGATTGAAATCCTACCGTGACTTGCCTTTGCGCATGGCCGAATTTGGCAGTTGTCACCGTAACGAACCGTCAGGCGCTTTACATGGTCTGATGCGTGTACGTGGCTTTACCCAAGATGATGCGCATATCTTCTGTACTGAAGATCAAATTCTGCAAGAAGTCAGTAGCTGCATCAAAATGATTTATGATGTGTACGCAACCTTTGGCTTTGAGAAGATTGTTGTCAAGTTATCAACGCGTCCGGAAAAACGGATTGGTACGGAAAAACAATGGGATGAGGCAGAAGCGGATCTTGCCGAAGCCTTGATCCAAAACCGCATTGAATTTGAATATCAGCCGGGTGAAGGGGCATTTTATGGCCCTAAAATTGAATTTACTCTCTATGATTGTTTGGATCGTGCGTGGCAATGTGGTACTGTGCAACTCGATTTTTCACTACCCGCACGTCTGAGCGCGTCGTACGTAGGTGAAAATAACGAACGTAAGGTTCCTGTAATGATTCACCGTGCGGTTCTGGGATCGCTGGAACGCTTTATCGGTATCCTGACAGAAGAATATGCCGGGTTTTTCCCAACATGGTTGGCACCTCAGCAGGTCGTCGTCATGAATATTACTGACAGTCAGTCAGATTATGTACAGGAATTGGTTAAAAAACTTCAAGACGCTGGCATTCGTGCAAAAGCAGACTTGAGAAACGAGAAGATTGGTTTTAAAATCCGTGAACACACTCTGCGTCGAGTGCCTTACATGCTTGTTTGTGGCGACAAAGAAGTCGAATCAGGAAAAGTGTCCGTTCGTACTCGCCGGGGCAAGGATTTAGGCAGCATTGATGTCAGTGAGTTTACAGAGAAACTGCTGACAGAAATACGCAGTCGTAATCTTCATCAATTGGAGGAATAAGGTATTAAAGGCGGAAAAAGAATTCAACCGGCGCGCCCAAATCGCATTAATGAAGAGATTCGCGCCTCTGAAGTTCGTTTAACTGGATTAGATGGCGAACAGATTGGTATTGTCAGTCTGAGGGAAGCTCTTGAAAAAGCTGAGGAAGCTGGAGTTGATTTAGTGGAAATCAGCCCAAATGCCGAACCGCCGGTTTGTCGTATTATGGATTACGGCAAGTTCCTCTATGAGAAGAGTAAGTCAGTCAAAGAACAGAAAAAGAAACAAAAGGTTATTCAGGTTAAGGAAATTAAATTCCGTCCTGGTACAGATGAAGGCGACTATCAGGTCAAACTACGCAACCTGATTCGTTTTCTGGAAGATGGCGATAAAGCCAAAATCACCCTGCGTTTTCGTGGGCGTGAAATGGCGCACCAGCAGATTGGTATTGAGATGCTTAACCGCATCCGTGACGATCTGAGTGAACTGGCTGTGGTTGAATCCTTCCCATCGAAGGTTGAAGGCCGCCAGATGATCATGGTGCTCGCTCCTAAGAAGAAATAGTCAGGCAAAACAAGTAACAGGCTCCAGTTAATCTGGCTGGAGCTTGTTCGCCTGACTGGTTCGTTGTAATCAACAATGCGAAGTGGAAATTAAAATGCCAAAGATTAAAACAGTACGCGGCGCAGCTAAACGCTTCAAAAAAACTGCCAGCGGTGGTTTCAAGCGTAAGCACGCTAACCTTCGTCACATTCTGACTAAAAAATCAACTAAGCGTAAACGTCATTTACGTCCGAAAGGCATGGTCTCCAAAGGTGATCTGGGCCTGGTTGTTGCTTGTTTGCCATACGCATAAGCAATTTTTTTAGATTAGAACTCAGAAGAGACGATAGGAGAAGTATATGGCTCGCGTAAAACGTGGTGTTATTGCCCGTGCACGTCACAAGAAAATTTTGAAACAAGCGAAAGGTTACTACGGTGCCCGTTCGCGCGTTTACCGTGTTGCTTTCCAGGCTGTTATCAAAGCTGGTCAGTACGCTTACCGTGACCGCCGTCAGCGTAAACGTCAATTCCGTCAACTGTGGATTGCTCGTATTAACGCTGCTGCACGTCAGAACGGCATGTCTTACAGCCGTTTCATCAACGGCCTGAAAAAGGCTTCGATTGAAATCGACCGTAAGATTCTGGCTGACATCGCTGTATTCGACAAAGTAGCATTCGCTGCTCTGGTTGAAAAAGCGAAGGGCGCTCTGGCATAAGTCAGGTTAAAAGAGGGAGCTTGCTCCCTCTTTTACATTTTTCCAAAATGAGCCTTACTATAATATATGATCACATCACATCGTAATTCGGTTACGATTGGCGATGGCAAAAGAGATACAGGAGAAAAAACAACGTGATGAAATTAGCCTTTTTTCGTTTCTTTTTTTACTTTAGCGCCTGACATCAGGGGGCTTTGCGCGTAAGAAAAGAAACGAAAAATAGCGCTTGAGCCTCCAGTGTGGAGGCTTTTTTATTTTTATGGCCTCATTAATCGATAACGTATGGGGACATAATCGATAACAACTAAAGGGCCATCTGGCCAAAGGAAGAGGAAAACGATGTCACATCTTACTGAGCTGGTTGCAAAGGCAAAAGCAGCCGTGGAAGAAGCCCAGGATGTTGCCGCGTTGGATTTGGTGCGAGTTGAATACCTGGGAAGAAAAGGCCATTTAACCCTCCAAATGTCATCGCTGCGTGACTTACCAGCCGAGGAACGTCCAGCGGCAGGGGCTGTTATTAATCAGGCAAAACAAGAAGTGCAAGAAGCATTGAATGTGCGTAAGGCAAAGTTGGAAGCCGATATTCTGAATGTACGTTTGGCAGCAGAAAAAATCGATGTTTCATTACCTGGCCGTCGTATAGAAAATGGCGGTTTGCACCCTGTTACCCGCACGATTGAACGTATTGAAACTTTCTTTGGCGAACTGGGCTTTTCGGTTGAATCTGGTCCAGAAATTGAAGACGACTATCATAACTTTGATGCCCTGAACATTCCTGCTCATCATCCTGCGCGTGCTGATCACGATACTTTCTGGTTTGATGCGACACGTTTGCTGCGTACCCAGACTTCTGGGGTACAGATCCGCACCATGAAAGAGCGTCAGCCACCCATCCGCATCATTGCACCAGGGCGTGTATACCGCAATGATTACGATCAGACACATACGCCAATGTTCCATCAGGTAGAGGGTCTTATCGTTGATAAAAATATCAGCTTTACCAACCTGAAAGGCACATTGCATGATTTTTTGAATAACTTCTTCGAAGAAGATATGCAGGTACGCTTCCGTCCTTCTTATTTCCCGTTCACAGAACCTTCTGCAGAAGTTGATGTGATGGGTAAGAATGGGAAATGGTTAGAAGTATTGGGTTGTGGCATGGTGCATCCTAACGTATTGCGTAATGTTGGTATTGATCCAGAAGTCTATTCTGGTTTTGCCTTTGGTATGGGAATGGAACGTCTGACCATGCTGCGTTATGGTGTTACAGATTTGCGTGCATTCTTCGAAAATGATTTGCGTTTCCTTAAACAATTCAAATAAGGCGGGTATATCTCATGAAATTCAGTGAACTCTGGTTACGCGAGTGGGCAAACCCAGCCATTAGTAGTGAAGCATTGTCTGAACAAATCACCATGGCGGGTTTGGAAGTTGATGGTGTTGAAAACGTGGCCGGCCAATTCCACGGTGTGTTTGTGGGTGAAGTTGTTGAGTGTGGACAACACCCAAATGCAGATAAATTACGTGTGACAAAAGTGAATGTCGGCGGCGAACGCTTGTTGGACATTGTTTGTGGTGCACCTAATTGCCGTCAGGGGCTCCGTGTCGCTGTTGCTACCGTCGGCGCGGTGTTACCGGGCGATTTCAAGATTAAAGCAGCGAAATTGCGCGGCGAGCCGTCAGAAGGCATGTTGTGTTCGTTTTCTGAGCTCGGTATTGCCAGTGATCAGGATGGCATCATCGAACTGCCGGCAGATGCCCCGATTGGTGTTGACCTGCGCGATTATATGAAATTGGACGATAACGCGATTGAAATCAGCATTACACCAAACCGGGCCGATTGCCTGAGCATCATGGGTGTTGCCCGTGACGTTGCGGTTATCAATAAATTGTCCATGACAGAACCGAAGATAGAAGCAGTTAAACCAACGACAGATGCAACATTCCCGATTCGCGTTGATGCTCCTGAAGCCTGCCCGCGCTATTTGGGACGTGTGATCAAGAACGTGAACGTCAAGGCAACCACGCCATTGTGGATGCGTGAAAAACTGCGTCGTGGTGGTATTCGTTCCATCGATCCGGTTGTTGATATCACCAATTATGTTTTGCTCGAATTAGGCCAACCATTGCATGCGTTCGATTTGGAACGTCTGAATGGTTCAATTATTGTTCGCTTTGCTGAGCAAGGCGAAAAAATCACGCTGCTGGATGGTAATGAAGCCGAACTTTCTGCTGAAACACTTGTGATTTCTGATGAAAAGCAATCACTTGCTATGGCAGGGATTTTCGGCGGGGAATATTCTGGTGTTAACGCAGAAACACAGCATATTATGCTGGAGAGCGCGTTTTTTGCACCGCTGGCCATTACCGGTCGTGCTCGTCGTTATGGTTTACATACTGATGCTTCCCACCGTTTTGAACGTGGTGTTGATCCACAGCTTCAACGTAAAGCGATGGAATATGCCACTCAGTTATTGATCGACATTTGTGGCGGAGAAGCCGGGGAAATCGTTGATGCGACCAGCGAATCCCACTTACCAAAACCAGCAGCAATAACGCTGACTCGCAATAAATTGGATCGCTTGATTGGTCACCATGTTGCTGATGCACAAGTCACAGATATCCTGACCCGATTAGGTTGTCAGGTTACTGTCCAGAATGGTCATTGGCAGGCGGTTGCGCCTAGCTGGCGTTTTGATATGCAGATCGAAGAAGATCTTGTTGAAGAAATCGCCCGTATTTACGGCTATAACAACATTCCTGATGTGCCAGTGCGTGCAGATTTGATAATGACTTCACATCGTGAAGCTGATTTGCCACTGAAACGGGTGAAAACCATGCTGGTGGACAGAGGTTATCAAGAAGCCATTACTTATAGCTTCGTTGATCCTAAAGTTCAGCAATGCCTGCACCCACAGGAAGACGCGTTGATCCTGCCTAATCCCATTTCGGCGGATATGTCTGCAATGCGCTTATCCCTGTTGACAGGGTTATTGACGACGGTCGCCTATAACCAAAACCGCCAGCAAAACCGTGTTCGCTTATTTGAGACAGGCTTGCGTTTTGTGCCGGATGAAAATGCAGAACATGGCATTCGTCAGGAATTGATGCTTGCTGGTGTTATTGCAGGAAACCGTTCCGAAGAGCACTGGTCGATTGAAAAAAATCCAGTTGATTTCTTTGATTTGAAGGGTGATTTAGAATCTGTTTTAGAACTGACAGGTAAACTATCTAACATTTCCTTTAAGGCAGAAGAACATCCTGCTTTACATCCCGGACAAAGTGCTGGGATTTATCTGGAAAATAATTACATTGGCTATATAGGTGTTGTTCATCCAGAATTGGAGCGTAAACTTGACTTAAACGGCCGTACCGTGGTATTCGAGTTATTATGGACCTGTCTGGTAGACCGCGTAATCCCTGAGATGAAGGAAGTTTCTCGCTTCCCATCTAACCGCCGTGATATCGCCATTGTTGTGCCTGAAAATGTAGCCGCAGAAGATGTTCTGGCCGAATGTAAGAAAGTTGGCGTAAATCATATAGTTGGCATAAACTTATTTGACGTGTATTGTGGTAAAGGTGTCGCGGAAGGCTACAAGAGCCTTGCTATTAGCTTAATCTTGCAGGATACCGTGCGTACACTGGAAGAAGAAGAAATTGCTGCGACCGTCAACAAATGCGTTGCTGCATTAGAACAGCGATTCAAAGCATCCTTGAGGGACTGAACTTATGGCGCTTACTAAAGCTGAAATGTCAGAAAATCTGTTTGAAAAACTGGGTATTAGCAAGCGTGACGCTAAAGATCTGGTAGAAATGTTCTTTGAAGAAGTGCGTCGTTCTTTGGAGAATGGGGAGCAAGTGAAGTTATCTGGATTTGGCAACTTTGATTTGCGAGACAAAAATCAACGTCCAGGCCGTAATCCGAAAACAGGCGAAGATATTCCGATTACGGCTCGCCGTGTTGTCACTTTTCGCCCTGGGCAAAAACTGAAAAATAGGGTGGAAAAAGCGTTACCCAAAGAATAAATACATAAAAAGGCCGCATTTAGCGGTCTTTTTCTTATCTTTTATGTCTTACTGTATCCAATGGAAAGCTAATCTTGACCATACGTATGAACAGGCGACAGAAGTCTGGCTGCTTGCGCATGGAAAATTGCTGGCATCGGGGGCACCACAGAATGTCATGACAGAACGAAATTTATCAGCGGTTTTTGAGGCAAATATTGGACATATCCGAAATGCCAGCTATAAATTATGGAGGGTCAGCCGCGGGTAATTTCTGTCAGTGAAATCCGCCATAATCATTACTTGCTATCTGCTTTTGGTGTTTGGTTGACCGAAATTTGTTTTTCGTTGATGTTTTGTTAAAAAATTATCATCTAAAATCGATCAATTATAATACAATTTGGGACAAAAGGCATAAGGCGGTTATGGAGAATTTTTTGCCATTTTCTCGGCCTGCGATTGGCCGTGAAGAGATTGAAGCGATAGAAAAAGTTCTACACTCAGGTTGGATCACGACAGGCCCACAAAACCATCAGTTAGAGCAAGATTTTTCTCGTATGTTTGGATGCAAACATGCTATAGCCTTATGCTCCGCGACTGCGGGAATGCATCTGGCTTTGTTAGCGCTAAACATTGGCCCTGGTGATGAAGTCATTACGCCTTCCCAAACTTGGGTTTCCACCCTCAATATGATTTGTTTGTTAGGTGCTGAACCTGTCATGGTTGATATTGACCGTGATACCCTGATGGTCAGCGCAGAAACAATCAAAAACTCGATTACCTCAAAAACCAAAGCGATTATCCCTGTTCATTATGCGGGAGCACCTTGTGATCTTGACGCGCTTCGTGCTGTGGCTCAGACAGCCAATATTCCCCTGATTGAAGATGCTGCTCATGCTGTCGGTACGCGGTATAAAAATGAATGGGTCGGAGAGCGGGGAACGGCAATTTTTTCTTTCCATGCCATTAAAAACATGACCTGTGCCGAAGGCGGCATGTTTGTGACAGATGATGATGAACTTGCTCAACGAATTCGCTGTTTAAAATTTCATGGATTAGCGGTTGATGCTTTTGACCGACAAATTCAGGGCAGGAAACCCCAGGCAGAAGTGATTGAACCGGGCTTTAAATATAACTTGTCAGATATTCATGCAGCGATGGCTGTGATACAACTGAGCAAACTGGCATCAATGAATGAGCGCCGTCGGGAGCTGGTGGCTCGATATTCTGCCGCGCTTATTGATTCACCTTTGCAAATGCTGAAAACGCCTGAATATCATCATGTGCATTCCCACCATCTTTTTATGGTACGTGTTGATAAAAATATCTGTGGTATTGACCGCGATACTTTCATGGCACGCCTAAAGGACAGCAATATTGGCACGGGGTTGCATTTCAGAGCCGCGCATACACAGAAATATTATCGTGAGCGTTATCCACAACTTTCCCTGCCTGTCTCAGAGTGGAATTCGTCAACACTTTGTTCATTACCCCTTTTTCCGGATATGAGCAATGACGATGTCGATCGTGTTGTGAATGCGATAACTGAAATTCTTTCGGAGCATAAATAAGTGACATTTGAGAAGATCAAAAAAGTTTCCGTCGTTATTCCTGTTTACAACGAAGAAGAAAGTTTACCCTCATTATTGGAAAGAACGCTCGCAGCATGCCAGAAACTAGAACAGAAATATGAACTCATCTTGGTTGATGATGGCAGTCGTGATAGCTCTGCCGAGATTTTGACTCAGGTGGCTAAGTCGCCAGAAAATCATGTGATTGCGATTTTGCTTAACCGTAATTATGGGCAACATTCTGCCATTATGGCGGGCTTCCATCAAGCTGACGGTGATCTGGTCATTACCCTTGATGCTGATTTGCAAAACCCACCAGAAGAAATTCCCCGTTTAGTTAAAACCGCCGAAGAGGGGTATGACGTCGTGGGGACACGCCGTGCCTATCGTCAGGACTCCTGGTTCCGGAAAACCGCGTCTAAAATAATCAATGCGATGATCACCAAGGCGACGGGACGTTCGATGGGGGATTATGGCTGCATGTTGCGCGCCTATCGGCGTCACATTATACGTGCGATGCTTCAATGCCATGAACGCAGTACGTTTATTCCCATCCTTGCCAACACCTTTGCCCGTAAAACGACAGAAATTGACGTCGCCCATGCAGAGCGCGAGTTTGGGGATTCCAAGTACAGTTTTATGAAACTGATCAACCTGATGTATGACCTTCTGACGTGCTTAACAACAGCACCATTGCGACTATTGAGTGTCGCGGGAAGTATCATTGCCATAACCGGTTTCCTGTTGGCGGTATTGTTGATTACCCTGCGCCTTATATTTGGCTCCATGTGGGCTGCCGAAGGGGTGTTTACCCTGTTTGCTATTCTTTTCATGTTCATTGGGGCACAGTTTGTCGCAATGGGATTGTTGGGTGAATACATAGGCCGGATATATAACGATGTTCGTGCTCGCCCGCGTTATTTTATTCAAAAAGTGGTCGGAGTTGAGAAGACCAACGACAATCAGGAAGAAAGCTAATGAAAGCAGTTATTTTTGCCTATCACGATATTGGTTGTGTCGGACTTAAAGCATTAGTAAAAGCTGGCTTTGATGTTCAGGCTGTATTCACTCACACCGATTTTCCAAATGAAAATCACTTTTTCTCTTCGGTAGCACGTATAGGCGCTGATTTGGGCTTATCGGTGTTTGCGCCAGAAAATGTCAATCACCCGCTTTGGGTTGAACGCATTCGTGAGATGAAGCCGGATGTCATTTTCTCTTTTTACTACCGCCATATGTTGAGCCAGGAAATTTTGTCTCTGGCGGAAAAAGGCGCATTTAATCTTCATGGCTCTTTGTTACCAAAATATCGTGGTCGTGCTCCTGTTAACTGGGCTGTGCTCAATGGAGAGACTGCAACCGGAGTCACATTACATAAAATGCTACAGAAGCCTGACGCAGGCGATATTATCGCGCAACAGGCCGTACAGATTGATGAAAATGATACTTCTCTGGTCGTGCATGGAAAAATACGCGAAGCGGCAGTTGAATTATTGGATGATATTCTGCCCCAAATAAAATCAGGCCATTACCCGTCAATGCCACAGGATGAAAATCAGGCGACTTATTTTGGCCGTCGCGCAGCGGAAGATGGCGAAATAGTGTGGAATAAATCCGCCAAAGCGATCAATAACTTGATTAGGGCAGTGACCGAGCCATACCCGGGCGCATTTACTTTTCTGGGAGAACGTAAAATGACGATTTGGCGTTCACGGCCGCTTAATCAAGCCCATGAAAAATGCCCGGGCACCGTCATTTCGACGGATCCCTTTGTGATTGCCTGTGGTGAGGGTGCGTTGGAAATTATCAGCGGGCAAGGCGAGTCAGGGCTTTATGTGCAAGGCCATCGATTAGCGCTTGAGATGGGCATTGTGGTTGGGGGTTATGTTGGCCCTAAAGCAACGACTCAAGTCAGCCGGCGTAAACGTGTACTCATTTTGGGCGTCAACGGATTCATTGGTAATCACCTGACTGAACGATTGTTAAGTGATGGCAATTATGACATTTACGGGATGGATATTGGCTCTTCGGCGATTGAGCGATTTATTGGCAATCCCCGCTTTCACTTTATTGAAGGCGATGTCAGCATCCATACGGAATGGATTGAATATCACATCAAAAAATGTGATGTCATCCTGCCATTAGTGGCGATCGCCACCCCGATTGAATATACCCGCAATCCTTTGCGAGTCTTTGAACTGGATTTTGAAGAGAACCTTAAAATTGTTCGTTATTGTGTTAAATACAATAAACGGATCATTTTCCCCTCGACATCTGAAGTTTACGGTATGTGCGATGATAAGGAATTTGATGAAGATACTTCGCGCCTTATCGTCGGGCCTATTAATAAACAGCGTTGGATCTATTCGGTCTCTAAACAATTGCTTGATCGAGTTATCTGGGCATATGGCACAAAAGAAGGCTTGAAATTTACGCTATTTCGTCCATTTAACTGGATGGGACCAAGGCTGGATAACCTCAATTCAGCGCGTATTGGTAGTTCAAGAGCGATTACCCAATTGATTTTGAACCTGGTGGAAGGCTCCCCGATTAAACTGGTTGATGGTGGTGAACAAAAACGTTGCTTCACGGATATTCATGATGGCATTGAAGCGTTGTTTCGGATCATCGAAAACCGAGATGGGCTATGTGACAGCCAAATCATCAATATCGGTAATCCAACCAATGAAGCGAGCATTCGCCAGTTGGCTGAAATGTTGCTGGACAGCTTTGAGAAACATGAATTACGCGGGCATTTCCCCCCATTTGCCGGATTCAAGAAAATTGAAAGTAGCAGCTACTATGGGCAAGGCTATCAGGATGTTGAACATCGTAAGCCTAGCATTAAAAACGCCGGGCGTCTGTTAGGTTGGCAACCCACCATTGATATGAAACAAACCATTGATGAAACCCTGGATTTCTTTCTTCGTGGCGCCATTGAAGAATCCAAGGTGAAGAATCTAAAGTAAAAAACTAAAAACCAATGGGAAAACGTATGAAGAAAGTGGGTTTGAGAATTGATGTGGACACCTACCGAGGCACTCAGGAAGGCATACCACGGTTGCTGGCGATTTTACAAAAACACCATATTCAAGCCAGCTTTTTTTTCAGTGTTGGACCAGACAACATGGGGCGTCATTTATGGCGCCTGTTACGTCCGAAATTTTTCTGGAAAATGCTGAGATCAAATGCAGCGTCTCTTTATGGTCTGGATATCTTGCTGGCGGGTACTGCCTGGCCGGGAAAAAAAATCGCCCAAAATCTCGGATACCTGATGAAACAAACTATGGATGCCGGTCATGAAATTGGTTTACATGCCTGGGATCATCAGGGTTGGCAGGCAAACGTGGGGCGTTGGTCGGCGGATGAGTTAGCAGAACAAGTCAAATTAGGCATTGATGCCTTGGAAAAAGCCACCGGGAAAGCCGTGATCTGTTCAGCCGTTGCGGGTTGGCGGGCAGATGAGCGCGTGCTGGCGGTTAAACAACATTTTGGTTTTGATTACAACAGCGATTGCCGGGGAACCCGCCCATTCAGGCCGCTCTTGCCGGATGGAAAAATGGGAACGGTACAAATTCCTGTCACATTACCGACGTATGATGAAGTTGTTGGCACACAAGTCAGCGATGCAGATTTTAATCACTTTATCCTTGACGCGATTAAAAATGATCACGGGGTTCCTGTTTATACGATCCACACCGAAGTCGAAGGCATGTCGAAGTCTTCACAATTTGAGGCATTGCTGGACATGCTGCACCAGCAAGATATTCAGTTTTGTAAATTAAGTCATCTGTTACCGGAAGAGAGAAGTACGCTTCCTGTTGGGAAAGTGGTTCGTTCGGATTTTCCTGGTCGTGAGGGCTGGTTAGGTTGCCAACAAGAGGTATAACACAGTTATGTTAAATACTCGGATGAATAAAGTGGGAGCCGCGCTGATGGCTCTTTTTTTTATTCTTACTTACTTACTGCCTCTGGACAGTCGCCTGTTATGGCAGCCGGATGAAACCCGATATGCTGAAATCAGTCGGGAAATGCTGCAACGTGGGGATTGGGTTGTGCCTCACTTCTTGGGTCTCCGCTATTTTGAAAAACCCGCGGCAGGCTATTGGATCAACAATATCAGCCAGTGGATTTTTGGTGACAATAATTTTGCTGTTCGCTTTGGTTCCGTGTTCAGTATCCTAATCAGCGCATGGCTTCTATATCGTTTGGCCATGATGATGTGGCAATGCCGCCAGACGGCGTTTGTTTCCAGCCTGATTTACATTTCCATGTTCATCGTCTTCTCTATTGGGACTTATAGTGTTCTTGACCCGATGTTTTCTTTATGGGTGACGGCCGGGATCGTGAGCTGCTTTTGGGCGCTTAAGGCAGTGACGATCCGAGAACGCGTTTTGGCATGGTCTGTGCTGGGGTTGACCTGTGGCATGGCGTTTATGACGAAGGGCTTTCTGGCCTTGGCGTTGCCTGTGATTGCGATGATACCCATCACGATACACCAGAAACGCTTTTGGGAAATGGTTCGTTTTGGCCCCCTTGCCGTGATTTTTGCTGTTTTGATCAGCCTGCCGTGGGTGATTGCGATTGCTTTGCGTGAGCCGGATTTCTGGCATTACTTCTTTTGGGTAGAACATATACAGCGTTTTGCTTCTGACAATGCGCAACATATTGCACCTATTTGGTATTACCTGCCCATATTGATCTTAGGCGTGATCCCATGGTTAGGATTACTGCCAAATGCCTTAATCAAAAGTTGGCAAGAGAGAAAAAATCATCCGGAGAGGTTTTTTCTGTTTTGTTGGTTTTTTGTCCCATTGGTGTTTTTCAGTATCGCAAAAGGCAAACTGCCGACTTACGTTTTACCTTTTATCGGCCCTTTAGCCGTGATGATGGCAAAATATGGTGTCGATTGCGTTAAAAATGGCAACATGAAAGTGTTGAAAATGAATGGGTTGGTGAATGTCTTTATCGGATTGCTTGCCATTCTGGCACTTTTTATTCTGGAGACCTTAAAATCTCCCCCGCTTTATCAGCCCGATGAATGGTTGAAATGGATTGTGGGTATTATTGCCTTTGGTGCCTGGAGCGGGGTGGGTTACCTCTGTTTTATTCATGAGGGGAAATATTGGCTATGGGCTGCCGCTTGTTCCGTTGTACTCAGTCTCTCTATCGGTAGTGCACTGCCTGACAATACCATAAACGCCAAACTTCCCCAGCATTTTATTCAACAAAACAAAAAGGAGTTGGCTGACAGCAAATATATTTTGACTCAGTCTGTTGGCGTGGGGGCGGCGATTGCGTGGGAATTAAAACGCAGTGATATTTATTTGTTTGATAGCCAAGGAGAATTAAAATATGGGCTTGCTTACCCTGATAGCCAATACCGATATATCACAGAAAAAGCATTCCCTGCCTGGCTGGCAAAAGCGCGTAAAACAGGCCAGGTCGCGATTGTTTTTCTATTACCCTCAGAAGGTGAGCTATCTGAGTTACCGGAGCCAGATTTTGTGCGTCGTAACTATAGATTTGTGCTTGTGACTTATAAGAAACAGCCATGAGCAGCAATATCATCTTATTGATTTTAGTGAGCTTACTCACCTGCGCGGGGCAATTATGCCAGAAGCAGGCCGTTATTTGTTGGCAGAAAAAAGAAACGGCGCATAAAAAGAGATCTGTGGTGATATGGTTGTCTGGTGCTATTCTTCTGTTGGGAATAGGGATGGCATTTTGGTTGCGATTATTACAATTTTTGCCACTGAGCATTGTTTACCCTATGCTTAGTATAAATTTTGTCATAGTGACTTTGATTGGACAATTATTGTATCAGGAAAAGGTGGGGCTAAAGCACTGGATGGGGGTTTGTGCAATTATGTTCGGCATCTTATTGATGAGCTTGAGTCAATGAAAGGTTACCTTTGGGGTGTGGCAAGTGCCTTATTGATCACGGTAGCGCAGTTGTTATTGAAATGGGGAGTTGCCCGCCTGCCAGAACTTTCATTATCCATGCATTGGCTGGATATTGACTGGCTTTGGGCAAATCATAACTCCTTACTGATGGTTATGGCAGGATTAGCGGGTTATGGATTATCCATGCTATGTTGGTTCTTCGCGTTGAAGTATCTGCCATTGAATAAAGCGTACCCTATTATCAGCTTGAGTTATGTTTTTGTTTACTTAATGGCGGCTTTATTGCCTTGGTTCAATGAAACGCTCTCCCTGTTAAAAACATTCGGCATCTTTTTCATCTTATTGGGCGTTTGGCTAATCAGCCGACCGGAAACAAAGCGATCTCATTGATGATGAGTTAGGTAAAATTGTGGTTTCTATATATGCTGGTTAAGGGAAAGATAATCGCGGAGGAAAAGCGCATGGCAATAAGAATAGGGCATTTATGTTTATTATTGAGTTTCTTGCTCATTGGTTGTACTAACCCAGTTTCTAAGCCTGACTCACCCCCGTTGAAAGTCGCTCTCTCTGATCCGATAATGGTAATCGCCCAGTTAAACGATCAACTTGAACAATGGGATGGTACACCATACCGTTATGGAGGCATGGACAGACACGGTATCGATTGTTCTGGCTTTGTTTACCGGACTTTTTATGATCGCTTTAATATCCGGCTTCCCCGGACAACCCATGAACAGACCACAATAGGCACACGGATCAGTAAAGATGATCTGATGCCTGGGGATTTGGTTTTTTTCAAAACGGGCAGTGGAAAAAGTGGGCTGCATGTGGGTATTTATGATACTAACAATCAGTTTATTCACGCATCCACAAGTAAAGGCGTGATACGTTCTTCTCTTGATAATGTCTATTGGCGCCGTGTTTTTTGGCAAGCTCGCAGGATTTGACTTCAGTTCTATCATGAAAAAGTGGTTAACAATTTTCCCGGAACTTAGGTTTCCGGGGCTTAAAAACAATGCTAAGTTATGCTTCAAAATATAGAGAATATAATCACCAGGACAGTTTTTGCCAAACATCTTCTTTCTATTTGAATTAGGCAATACATAAAACTATTTTTTAATGAGGGCGTTCAAAAATCTTTATGTTTTTGGGTAATAAAGCTTAAAATTAAAACCCTCTCTGTAGTATTTTATACTCATATTCCTGGGAGTTAAGCTGCATTTGTAATTCCATTATAAACGCATCTTGATGTTTAAATTCATTACAGACAAATAAATCAAGTGCTGCATAATGATACTCTGGCCATGTATGAATAGTAAAATGTGACTCAGCCAGTATAAGTGCACCACTGACCCCCCAGGGTTTGAATTGATGAAAATGATGAGTAACCACGTTTAATCCAAATTTTTGAGCAACATTAAGCATAATTTTCTCAATGCCTGATACTGATTTCAATATTTCTGCATCACAACCTTTCATATCTACAATAATGTGAGTGCCAAGTTGACTTACGTTAGTCGATGAATTTACTTTTTCTTGACCGCGATATTGAAATTTATTGCCGTGACACTTATCACAGGTTGTCTCGATAAGCTGTTCTATCGTCAATATGTTTTTTCCGTGTCCAATGGTTATCATGTTATTACATGATTTGCATTGATAAAATTTTACACGAGGATTTAATTCCCCAGTGTATATTTTATCTGAATAGTCACTTTTCCCTGAAATGATTGGATAGGTGTGTGGTGTCACAGAAAGCACATATAAGTCACTGACATTACTTATAATGCTTCCGCCATGATATTTATTGAACTGGGGATAAATATGCTTGATAAGGAGATTTTGGTTGTTGAGTAACCGCTGTACCTCTTGGTTTTCCATGGGTTTTTTCTGACCAAATGAAAGTAAAATCTCACTATTATCATTTTTAGCCAAGCTAATTGCTCGTGATAAAAATAATTTTAATCCACTCAACGTATAAGGAGGATCTGTCCAAATAATGTCAAAATCTTTGGTGTAAACATTAGCGCATTTTAGGTCTAAATACTCAGTATTAATCACGAAATCATTTTGTTTCGCCACATATTGGATGAATGTTAATAGATCCTGATCGATATCTTTGACAAAAATATTTTTTGAAGAATCATGCCCAAGTTTTTTAAAGGACATCATTAAGGCTAAAGACGTTAAATCATCATCGCCTAAGAATAGAATGTTTTGTTTAAATACCCGTGGGTTATTCAGTAATAACATAACCCTGCTTATTGAGGTCTCTAATGTTGCATGGGCTTGGTCTAGTAAGACATTAACTTGTGGTCTGTTGTTATATATAGGTTCCAGTAAAACGGAGAGTTCATTGGCAAACTTCTCTCGTTTTTCGTTGCAAGAGAGTGAATGGTATTTATTGATATCAATTATTGATTTATATTCCAGTTCATTTTGAACATGTTTTATACCTGTTGGGTTTAATTTGAAAACCCCTTTATTTTCAGCAAGATTATACTTTATTAATTCTTTTTTAAATGCCGAGATGATAGGGATAGGTAAGTTGCTTTTTAATGAAAGATCTTTATTTGATGCACGATCATGTAAATATAGACGTATGAGTAATGTCTCTAATACTTCAACTGGGTGTGACAATTTCATGTTGTTTTTTATCATGTTCAGTGTATTCATCGTAATCTCTTTTTATAATCTGATAACACAATTAATATTCAGAATTATCCAGGCAGACATCTAAATTGTACTTGAACCTGTTACCGTTGCTCTTTTTAAATAGCATCTTAAAAACAAACAAGTGTATAGTGATTTATAATTTTCAACTAGTTTCTATTTTAAGAAAAATAATAAACTTAAGTGATATGTTTCTTGTCTTTGGCGTTAATTCATATCGCTATAGCGTTATTACTATTGTGCTACTGGGCATGCCCCTTACTTATTTAATCGTCTGAAAAAGCAGCCAAACTCAGACTGATTTCACCATGGATAGATAGTCTTGTGTGATTTTTTCGTAACGTGTTGCAATACGTTATTCCCGTTGAGATAACTGAAGCAACAAAGCTTTTGTCGCCATAAAGAGCTATTGGTTACGAAATTCTTAAAGGTGGGATGTAACAGAAAAGCAATAACAGCCCCTTGCGAGGCGTTAGGTGATTTTATTCTTCCAAATGAAAGGGGATAAACAGTGGCCTTTTATTGCCGAAGATAGATTTGTGGCTGGTGGGTTTCGGGGTGCTGCATAACACCCAAATCGGCTTGATACCATTGTCTAAGAATATCGTCACGCAGAACATCTTGTGGCGTGCCAGATGCCACTAACCGACCTTTGTGCAACAGGATAATTTTATCGGCATAAAGTGCCGCCAGATTCAAATCATGCAGTACACAGCAGATGGCAATGGGGTGTTGTCGTGTCAGGCGATGAACCAGGCGCAAGGTATGTTGCTGGTGATAAAGATCCAGTGCTGACGTAGGTTCATCCAAAAACAGACAAGATTCAGTAGGTTCAGGGTGCCAAAGTTGAGCTAAAACCCTTGCCAGTTGAACCCGCTGCTGTTCCCCGCCAGACAATTGTTGATAATGCCTGTTTCTTAGTTCCTCACACTCCGTCAACGCAATCGCTTCATCAATGGCGGTTTTCTTGTGGGCATTTTCATGGGGAACACGCCCCATGGCGATGACTTCCTCAACACTAAAAGGAAAGGAGAGGGAGCTATATTGCCGCATGACTGCCCGAATGCGAGCCAGTTTCTGAGTCGGCCAGCGGGAAATGGGAATGCCTTTTAACAAACAGTCTCCTGAGTGGGGCGGAATATAGCCAGTCAAGAGACGCAATAATGTTGATTTCCCCGCCCCATTGGGGCCAATAATGGCGACCACTTCCCCTTGACGAAGGGAAAGGGAAACATCTTTGATTATCTGACGCTGCCCGATGAAATAATTTAAATGCTGTGCTTCAAGTAAATGAGTTGCCATGTTCGGTTCCATCATAAACGGCCTTTTGATGGCTTAAGAATGAGCCATAAAAAATAAGGGGCACCGATCAAACCGGTGATAAGACCTACCGGCATTTCAGCAGGAGACACTAATGTTCTGGCTAATGTGTCGGCGAGTAACAAAAGACAGGCGCCGCCCAGCGCCGATATCGGCAGAAGCCAGGTATGATCGCCACCAAACCGCAATCTGACAAGATGTGGGATAACTAAGCCAATAAAACCAATAACACCGGTCAAAGCAACTGCACACCCGACTAATAAGGCACTCAACAGCAATAATTGATATTTGGTGCGTTGGACATTAATGCCCAAATAGTGCGCTTCTTCATCGCCCAGTTGTAGCAAATTGAGTTTTCGTGCCTGGCTGAAAGTCAGCAGACAAACGGGAATAATAAGTGATGCGGCAATAATCAGTGTTGGCCACTCGATTTGACTGAGTGAACCCATCATCCAGATGGAAAATTGGCGTAGTTGTTGGTCGTTACTGATATAACTTAATACGCCAATAAATGACGCACACAGTGCATTGATGGCGATGCCGGCAAGTAATAGCTTTGACAGATTGCCTTGGTTATATTTGTTGAGCATGAATATCAGCGATGAGACTAATAAACTGCCGATAAAAGCGGCAATAATATGTCCATATAACGCAATGCCGGCCGGTAAGGTGAAAGGCAGGATAATCACCATTGCGACGGTCAGTGCGGCACCACTGCTGATCCCTAACAGGCCGGGATCAGCCAGAGGATTGCGGAATAGCCCCTGCATCACCGCCCCCGATATTGCCAGCGCTCCTCCAACGAGGATCGCCAGCAAAATACGTGGTAACCGGATATTTAACCAAATTTGCCACTGTGGGTCATCCAAAGAGGACTCCCACAGTGTTTTAAAGGAAAGTGGCAATGCCCCCATATTTGCTGAGCTAATTGCCAGAAACAACAACAATAAACCCAGTATGAGCAAACCGAGACTGGGGGATTGAGAACGACTCATTGCACTTTCTCCACCGCATCCTCCGCAGCATCACGGACTTGTTTCATCACAGCCGGTGTTTGCAGACCAAAGCCAAGCAGACCCATTTCATCAACTACCACCACCTGTTTTTTCTTTCCGGCAGGTGTGAAATTTAATCCAGGCAGCTGCCAAACTTTATCCATACCACCCAACGTTTTTAGCCCTTCGGTGCTGACCAGCAGTAAATCTGGCTTGCTGGCAATAACCCCTTCTTGAGACAAAGGACGGTATCCCCGGAAGCCTTGCATCGCATTTTGGGCACCAATCGCACGGATAATCTGATCTGCGGCGGTTTGCTGACCCGCAGCCATCGGCATGATGCCACCGTGGCTCATGACAAAGACGATTTTCGTGGAAATCGCTGACGTGGTGATATCGGCCAGTTGTTGCCGATATTGGGCAATCAGTGCTTCACCCCGTTTTTCCTGATTGACCGCCTTCGCGACGGTCATAATTTTTTCAGGAACGGCTTCTAACGAGGTTTCGCTGGTCACTTTAATGACTTTTACACCGGCATCTTCGACTTGCTTGAGTGTCAGAGAAGGTTGGGCTGATTCACTTGCGATCACCAGTGATGGGCGCATGGATAAAATCCCTTCCGAATTCAACATCCTCATATAGCCGATGTCGGGTAAAGAAAGCAGTTCTTTGGGATTTTGGCTGGTACTGTCCCTTGCGACAACGTGCTGTCCTTCGCCAAGTGCAAAAACAATTTCAGACACATCGCCACCAATAGTCACAATGCGTTCAGCAGAGAACACATTGAAAGAGATGGCAAGCATAAATGTTAGAAGCCATTTTTTCATGCTACACAAGTTTCCTGTTCTGGTTGCAGTTTAGGTAAAGCCGCAATTTGTTCACGCCATTGGGCTTGCTCTGGCGTCCCTTCCGTGCGTTGGCCGTACAATTGTGCGATTTGATTGCCGTTGGCATCAAATAATTCAAGGCTGGTGACGAAGCCACTGTCTGTTGGCTTACGGGTAATCCAGCTTTCTGCAATAGCACTTTCAATCAGGTGGAGCGTGAAATTGCGGTTGAAGATATTGAGCCATTTCTGAGTAGAATTTTCTTCCTGATAAGGCATCAGACGTTCCAGTTTACCCGTGAAAATCTGAACACAACCCCGGTTTCCGACAAAGATCATGATTTCGTTTTGATCTTTATGAGCTGTTTCAATAAGTTGAGTCAGTGCTGAATTATCGACACGATAAGCCAAATCATCATTAACGGCATTGAAAATCTGTTGGCGGTTCAGGTTGTGACGTTTCATCATAATGAAGAATTGATGAACGTCAGTCATGGCACGCCATTCTTCATCTAACTGTGCTTTCAGTTGTTCCGTGACTTCGGCATGTTCAGGCACTTCTTCCGGTTGGATCGCCAGCACGGGGTTTTCACTGGTCTGGTATTTTTCGATCAGGGCATCCCAGGCCGCCATGTCAGTGTTGCTGGTCGCATAAACTTTATGCAGCGCATCACCCTGACGGTCAAAGAATTGAATGCTGTGACGCAGGCCATTCTTGGCAGGTTCAACCAAAGAGAAAATGCTGCTCCAGTGATCGAAGAAGATACGCAGGTCAAGCTCACGCGGGTTGAGGATCAAACCAACATGTGGGCTAAATTTAGTATTTTCGTAGCGTCCAATATGTTCATGAACAGCGAAGTCATTACGGGTAATCGCCTTGGTTTCGCCAACTGCTGCCAGTTCCTGAAGCAGGGTAGAAGCGTCAATATTCAAACGCTTTGCGTCGATGCCGACACGGCTGTGTAATAACTCGCCTTCACTGACATTGAGGTAAGCCGCCAGATCGCGGGCATATTTAGCTTTGTTTTCTGCTTTGGCTTGTAAGTAACGTTCATAAAGTGACTGATTCACAGTTGCTGGCTCCTTAAAAAACGGCGTTTAAAAACGATCTATTAAAAACAACCTACTTAAAATCAAAATAATGGCTGGTTATTTACCACTGATAGCTGACGAACAGTTTGGCATTACGGCCATTCTGTGGTGCTCCCAGTGATGAGGAATAGGCTTTATCGAAAGCGTTACCCAGTACAACAGAAGTTGTTAATCCTTTTAATTCACCCTCGCCGTGATAGCTGACATAGAAGTCATTGACGCCATAACCTGCGTATTGAGTGATTTTCCGGCCACGTTCATTTCTGTCCCCATTGACTCCCCTGATGTGAGTCTGTTGGGTAAATTTCCCGATCCATCCAATGGAAAAACCGGTTGTAGACAATGGAATGTCCAGAGTGCTGGTCAGGGTATCCGGGCTGAGGGCTTCTATCGATTTCCCTGTTTCTGCGTTTTTACCCGTTGTACGGTTGTAAGCGAGATCCCAAGAGAACCAGTCAGTATCGTATGTCATAGAAACATCCCAACCCCAAATTTTAGCTTTTGGAATATTGGACGATGTCGTAAATCTCATATCAGGCGTCACCGTGGTAGAGATGTAATCTTTCGCTTTGGTATCAAAATAGCTGGCCTTAAATTTCAGGCCATCATTACTGGCAAGCAGATCATCGAAACGCAGCCCGAAACCATACTCCTGCGTTTCATTACTTTCAGGACGCAGGTTTGGATTGGGTTTCCAATAGTTTGTAAATCCGGGACGCCCGTCCATTGGAGGCATATCAAAATGTTTCGAATCGTTATACATTTCGCCCATAGTCGGAGAACGGAATGCCTGTGAATAGGAGGCAAACAGCATTGACCAATCCGTCGGGGTAATGCTAATGGCGCCTTTTGACGACCATTTATCCGCACTGATATCGGCATATTTGCTGTTTGAGGCGTTGTAATTGTCGTAACGTGTACCCGCAATAAATGAAACCGGCAAATCACGCAGAGTCATTTCGTCCTGAACCCAGCCCGATGCAAAACGGATATTGGCGTCAGGGAACCCCTCTACACTCTGGCTACTTGGCTTCTGTTTTTGTTTATAGGCTTCACCGCCATAGGTAAATTGATGCGCGGCAAAAGCCGTGGTTGCAAAATGAGAGCGGTTTTCAAGTTTTACACCATAGGTTTCTTGTTTGCGGCCTTCAAAATCCTTGTCTTTACTTTTGCTATTAATATTGATATCGGAATAATAGATATCCGCTTTGGCATTTAACCAACTGAATTGTGCCGGATTCAATTGATAAGACAATTGAGCATCACGTTGTGCTGTGGTGCGATCGGTTCGTTGACTATTGTCTTGGTTTAGGGTCTGTGGATTTTTAGGTTCATGGGCTTCATTACGGTAATATCGCAGATTACCACTGAGTGTTTGGCTATCATTGATTTTCCAGGAACCTTTTGCCAATAGATTACCCATGGTTTCATCATTTTGGTCTTTTATGCCATTTCCGTAGCGGATATTGCCCACATCACGTGTACCAAATGCCAGTAAGCCATCAAATTGTTCTGTTTTACCAAAAGCCGTTCCCCCAAATCCCAAACTGTGGTCACCACTCCCTGCACGGCTAAAGACACGAAAACCACTATTTTTACCTGCTTCCAATAAATCAGCGGCATCAACAGTCTGATAAGCAATAACTCCCCCCAGAGCACCACTACCATAAAGTAACGCTGATGGACCGCGGACAACTTCAACTTGTTTAATCAGGGCGGGATCGAGGAATACACCGTTGAGGTGCCCGGTATCGGTTCCTTGCCGAATCCCATCAACGAGAGTTAAAACGCCTTTTTGGGAATAGCCCCGCAAACTGATATCTTGCCCATTGGCACGACCAACACCCGCGATATCAATACCTGGAATATTGCGCAGTAAATCATTCGCATTGCCTGCAACTTGGTTACTGGCCGAATGGTTGTCGATGATGGTCACCATCATCGGGGCTTCAAAACTGTCACGCTGGTTGCCGGTAGCATATACAGTCAACGTATCTTTGGATGACTTGTCTTTTTTGGCATCTACGGTTTCAGAATGAACGGTCGTTGCATTCGCAGAAGATAAACTCGCGAAGATAACAACACTCAAGGTAGACAATTTTAGGCTTGGTGATTTAATTCGAGTCATGCAGGTCAATTTCCATGGTGAAAATAGTGTGTTTCTATAAACACAACTCACTAAAATCTCATCAGTATTCGCAGTGAGCTTGTTAGGTTTTTATTGTATTAGAATAAATTTGCTGAGTAGCAAGGTTGATGATGTGTTAATTTTTCCATAACCAGATTTGAACAATAACTATTCTAATATTGAGAATAATTATCGTTTCAACGGGGGCTAACTTCAAGTCCTTTTTTATCCCTGAATTTATGTAGTTGTTCGTCTGAGCTTAAATGGCTATTTTTGCCGGTGACTGGCTCCGGTGGTTGGCGGGAGCCAGAAAAGGTAAAGGGTTCAGGAACGATTTTTCATGGCTTCATCAAGAATACTGATAAATTTTTCCGTATCCTGCCAGCCAAGGCAGGGGTCGGTAATAGATTGACCGTATGTTAAAGATTCTCCCTTGATAACTTTTTGGGTTCCTTCAACTAAAAAGCTTTCAGCCATCACTCCAGCAATCGCGGTTGAACCTGCTTGGATCTGTGCACTAATATTTCTTGCGATATCTAGCTGACGGCGATGAATTTTCTGGCAATTAGCGTGGCTGCAATCCACAATCAAGCGTTCAGGTAAGTGCAATTCGCGCAATTTATGGCAGGTTGCGGCAATATCTTCGGCGCTGTAATTCGGTTTTTTCCCGCCACGCATAATAATGTGTCCGTGGGGGTTTCCGTTGGTTTGATAGATGGTCATCTGACCATTTTTATCCGGGGACAAAAACATATGCCTGGCGCGTGCTGCACGTATTGCATCCATGGCGATACTCGTATTGCCATCCGTCCCATTTTTAAAACCAACTGGGCATGATAAGGCAGAGGCCATTTCTCGGTGAATTTGGCTTTCTGTTGTTCTGGCCCCAATTGCTCCCCAACTAATTAAATCAGCGACATATTGACCTGTGACCATATCCAGAAATTCTGTCGCTGTCGGGACACCCAATTCATTGATATCAATTAATAGCTTCCGGGCAAGGGAGATCCCTTTATTGACCTGACAAGAGCCATCCAGCATGGGATCTGAAATCAAGCCTTTCCAGCCAACAACGGTTCTCGGTTTCTCGAAATAGGTTCGCATTACAATCTCCAGATTATGCCGGTATTTTTCGCGCAGAGTGCGCAAGCGAGAGGCATAATCGAGGGCGGCGTCAATATCATGAATGGAGCAGGGGCCAATAATGACCAGTAAACGCTGATCATCGCCTGTCAGGATGGATTCAATACGCTGTCGTGACAATGTCACATTTTGCAAGATCTTATCTGATATAGGATATTGTTCGGCAAGCGCTTTCGGTGTAATTAGGCTATCAATGCGGTGGGTTCTTAGCTCATCTGTTTTGTACATATACTTTCTCGAATTCTACTTCACATTGAGACAGAGTCTGAAACGACTGGGGGATCACAATAACTCAACCCCCAGTAAATTCAACAGACGATCATGATATTTATGCGAGAAAGTGCTGTGAATAAATATTGTTAAACCGGTTTGAATTTTGAAATTAAAACATACGACGTTGTAATCCCATCCTGTCAATAATTTTGGCTGAAATCTCTTCGACAGAATAATTAGTGGTATTCAGGTAATTGATCTTATTTTTTCGGAATAAAGCCTCAACTTCAGCAATTTCGACCCGACATTGTCGTAATGAAGCATAACGGCTGTTTTCTCTCCGTTCTTCACGGATAGCAGCAAGCCTGTCTGGGTTAATCGTTAGACCAAATAATTTATGCTGAAAAGGCTTTAGGGCAGCGGGTAGTTGCAAATTATCCATATCATCATCAGTAAAAGGATAGTTGGCGGCCTGAATGCCAAATTGCATGGCCAGATAGAGGCTGGTCGGGGTTTTCCCACAACGGGATACGCCGAGAATAATGACTTGAGCCTGATCAAGATTGCGTAATGAAATACCATCATCATGGGCGAGGGTGTAATCAATAGCCGCAATACGGGCATCATATTGTCCTAAATTCCTTTTAGATAAGCCGTGAGTTCGATGTAATTCTGGTTTTGGTTTCAGACCAATTTCTTGCTGTAATGGTGCGACCAGTGTTTGAACAATATCCTGACAAAATCCGTTGCTACGGGTAATAATGCTTTTGACTTCATTCGAAATGATGGAGTAAAAAACCAATGGTCTGATTTGGGTTTGTTGATATATCGTATCGATTTGCGCCCTGATTTCCTCGGCTCTGGCTTTGTTAGTCACAAAAGGTAAGGTATAGGAAGTAATGGCAATGGGAAATTGAGACAACACGGCATGGCCTAATACTTCTGCTGTGATTGCCGTTCCATCGGAAATAAAAAATACACTGCGTTCCAGTATCTCATTTTCCGGTGTTTGGGGGTTATCAGCTTCTATCATTATCTCTCTTCTTTATATCGTTATGCGCGTCGGATGGTTTCCAGATTATACCTGTCAAAAAAATAATATTGTTGGGTTGATCGATTCACCTTTCTATATCTGGTAAGACAATGTGCTAGGCTATTTCTTGCTGTGAAGCACAGCGTTAATTTTCCGATTTGTACCTCCGAATGTAAAAGGATAGTTTCTAATGTCCAATAGTGGCCTCACCCCAAGCAATGTGCTCTGGTATAATCAATTAGGCATGAATGACGTTAATCGGGTCGGTGGTAAAAATGCCTCGCTCGGCGAGATGATTACCAATTTGGCTGAACTTGGCGTGTCTGTTCCTAATGGTTTTGCTACAACAGCACAGGCATTTAATGATTTTCTGGAACAAAGTGGTGTGAACCAGCGTATCTATCAATTGCTGGATGAAACCCATGTTGATGATGTCAATCAATTAGCGAAAGCTGGCGCACAGATTCGCCAGTGGGTGATTGATACGCCATTTACGCCTCAACTTGAACAAGATATCCGTGATGCCTATTCTCAGTTATCTGAAGGTGAGCCGGATGCCTCTTTCGCCGTGCGCTCTTCCGCAACAGCGGAAGATATGCCGGATGCTTCTTTTGCTGGGCAGCAAGAAACTTTCTTGAATGTGCAAGGCATTGAGGCGGTTATGGTGGCTATTAAGCATGTCTTTGCGTCACTTTTTAATGATCGGGCCATTTCTTATCGTGTCCATCAGGGTTATGACCACCGCGGCGTTGCACTTTCTGCGGGGATACAGCGCATGGTGCGTTCTGATTTGGCTTCGGCTGGGGTGATGTTTACCATTGATACGGAATCCGGGTTTGATCAGGTTGTGTTCATTACCTCCGCTTATGGTCTGGGAGAGATGGTCGTACAAGGAGCGGTTAACCCTGATGAGTTTTATGTCCATAAACCTACGTTGAAAAATCATCGCCCTGCAATAGTACGTCGCAATCTCGGTTCTAAAAAAATACGCATGGTTTATGCCGATAGCAAAGTGCATGGAAAACAAGTGCGTACGGAAAATGTACCAGATGAATTACGCAATCGTTTCTCTTTAGCTGACAGTGAAGTGGAAGAGCTGGCCAGACAAGCTTTGTTGATTGAGAAACATTATGGTCGTCCGATGGATATTGAGTGGGCGAAAGATGGGCACAATGGCAAGTTATATATTGTTCAGGCGCGCCCTGAAACGGTTCGCTCGAATCAGCAGGTCATGGAGCGCTACCAACTCAATGAGCAGGGCAGCGTGTTAGTTGAAGGTCGGGCAATTGGGCACCGTATCGGTGTTGGAACGGTCAAGGTTATTCATCATCTTAGTGAAATGGATCGTATTCAGGCGGGGGATGTGCTGGTCACTGACATGACTGATCCCGATTGGGAACCGATCATGAAAAAAGCGGCGGCCATTGTAACAAATCGTGGCGGACGCACCTGTCACGCAGCCATTATTGCCCGTGAACTGGGTATCCCTGCCGTGGTGGGTTGTGGCGATGCGACTGAGCGTTTGAAAGAAGGCCAGCAGGTAACGGTTTCTTGTTCAGAAGGGGATACGGGCTACGTTTATCAGAATAAGTTGAACTTTAGCGTTCAGAGTTCCCACGTTGATAAGTTACCGGAATTGGATGTGAAGATCATGATGAATGTGGGCAATCCTGATCGCGCATTTGATTTCGCCTGCTTACCTAATGACGGCGTTGGCCTGGCGAGGCTGGAATTCATTATTAACCGCATGATCGGGGTACATCCTCGAGCCTTGCTCGAATTTTCCCAACAACCCCCTGATCTGCAAGAGCAAATTAAGTCATTGATGGCGAGTTATGATAAACCGGTTGAGTTTTATGTTGGGAAATTGACTGAGGGAATTGCAACGCTGGCAGCCGCATTCTGGCCGAAACGCGTGATCGTTCGCTTATCCGATTTCAAATCCAATGAATATGCGAACCTAATCGGTGGAGACCGCTATGAGCCACATGAAGAAAACCCGATGTTGGGTTTCCGTGGGGCAGGGCGCTACGTTTCTGACAACTTCCGTCAATGTTTTGCTCTGGAGTGTGAAGCGGTCAAACGGGTACGCAATGTGATGGGGTTAACCAACGTTGAAGTGATGATTCCATTCGTCCGCACAGTCGCTCAGGCGGAAGCGGTTATCGAGGAATTGGCTGCTCAAGGTTTGAAACGCGGTGAAAATGGATTGAAAGTTATTATGATGTGTGAAATTCCATCGAATGCGTTATTGGCAGAGCAATTTCTTGAACATTTTGACGGTTTCTCCATTGGCTCAAATGATATGACGCAATTGGCTCTGGGATTGGATCGGGATTCTGGTGTGGTATCTGAATTATTCGATGAACGTAATGATGCGGTGAAACAATTGCTTTCTATGGCAATTCGAGCGGCTAAACGTCAGGGGAAATATGTCGGTATTTGTGGACAGGGCCCGTCGGATCATGAAGATTTTGCGCTGTGGTTAATGAAAGAGGGAATTGACAGCTTATCGCTGAACCCTGATACCGTTGTGAAAACGTGGATTTCCTTAGCCGGAAATAACTAAACCGGAAATAACCAGCCGGAAATAACCGGTCACATTTATACCCGGCGTCTGTAAGATACATTTATTATCTCCCCGTGATGTCGGGGAGATAATAGGCTGCTTTCATCTTGCCGGCGGCAACTTGAAGTTGATAGCGTATAATTTAGGCCTAAATATAAAATCCTGTCATAATACTTTCAGACTTTTATATTTTATATCACATAATATATCGGGGCATGGATGATTAATTATGGAGGAATTATGGAGAAAATAAAAAAATACCAAAAAAAAAGCCTATCATGGGTTGACAGGCAAAGACTACACACAGCAATATATATTTTATTGAATCCAGCCTATGACGTTGTAGGCTGAGACTGAAATACTTTGGGAAGCGTTTGTTTCGATGAAATGAATACTAATTTAATAAATCAGTTTATTCTTTAAGAATTCTCTTAATAAATCGGAATTAGATAAGAAATTTTAGAAAAATAACTTTTTTGCAACAATTTGCTTGCTGGGTATGAGTTATTTTGAAAAATAAATTTACCCTTGAGCGAGGGGGTGGGTGATATATTGATCAGTTCGATAATTGCGCGAAAATATTATCTTCCCGCGCAGTTACTTGATTATTTAACTTGTTTTTCTCTGAAATGATTTTCCATATCGACTATCTTGCTTTCGGGTTTAGGCACTTCATTCATCCATGCCAATAGTAAACTGTAAGAAACAGCCAGTACAACCGGCCCAATAAATAATCCGATAACACCTAATGAAAGTATTCCGCCGATGACCCCAGTCAGAATTAATATCATAGGTAAATCGGCACCCAGTCGGATCAAAAAAGGGCGCAGAACACCATCCATTGTGGTTAATATCAAACTCCAGATAATTAAAATCGTTCCCCAGGTTGTTTCTCCCGTCCAATAAAGCCATGCAATTGATGGAACAAGAACAAGCAGAGGGCCAAGCTGAGCAACACAGCACACAAACATCAGCACAGTTAATATCATTGGATAAGGAATGCCGGCAATTGCCAGACCAACTCCACCGGCGATGGCTTGAACCAATGCCGTTACCACGACGCCAAGGGCTACGGCTCGAATAGATCGCGCTGCCAGCAACACGACGGCATCACCGCGTTTATCTGCCAGCCGGATAGCAAAATGGCGGATGCTCAGCATCACCTGATCGCCTTTCCAATACAGTAATACACTGAACATGACCATGAGCGCTAAATGAAAAAGAAAACGTCCTGCATTGGCGGCCTGGGTAAGAAACCACGTTGCTGCCTTACCGATATAAGGGGGAATTTTGTTGAGAAGCATGTTACTGCCATCAGCAATCAAGTTTTGCCATTTTAGGTATAAGTCATCGCCAATGACAGGTATCCGATTGAGCCATTCCAGTTGTGGAAGTGGGAAAGAGGAAGGGGATTTTGCCCATGCAATCAATGGTGCGCTGTTTTCCACCAGGCTGCTGACAAGGAGTGCTATGGGGATAACAAATAATAAAACCAGCAATAACGTCATGATAGAAACCGCAATCCAGCGTTTTCCCCATAATCGTTGTTGTAATTTTTCCAATAATGGCCAGGTTGCGATAACGACCATTCCTGACCAAATAAATCCTAAAACAAAGGGACTCAAGACCCAAAAGCTGGTGGTAATGAGCAATAAAATGAAAAATAGGGCAAATAACAGCTTGGGGAGATCTTGATGTGATTGTGATTTTTCCATGAAATCATTTCTCAGGTAATTAATACGGTTAGCAGTAACAAAGGTAATTAAATATAACGTTATTTCATTGGTTGCTCAAAATCGATAAATATTGTGATATGGTTTAAAACCTGTCAGTTCAGAAAGTAGAAAATTGTCTGAGTGACTCTATCCAAGATAGTATATAGATAAAGCAATGTGGATACTTATTAGAATAAGGGGCAATGAGCCAATGATCCCACGTATATCACAAGCCCCCCATGTCAGTGAGCTGGCACAGGACTATTTGACAGCACTGAAAGAAGCCGGCTTTACGGGAGACACTGCCAGCAGTTATGCCGATAGGCTGACAATGGCGACAGATAACAGTATTTATCAACTGTTACCACAAGCGGTTGTATTTCCTCGCTCCAGTGCCGATGTTGTATTGCTGGCAAGAATAGCAGGAGAGGCGCGTTTTAGGACGCTGACCTTTACCCCACGCGGTGGAGGGACTGGCACAAACGGACAATCACTTAACAATGGTATTGTGGTGGACATGTCCCGCCATATGAACCACATTCTGGAAATCAATCCAGAACAGGGATGGGTAAAAGTAGAAGCCGGCGTTATCAAAGATCAACTTAATCAATATCTAAAACCTTTCGGTTATTTTTTCTCTCCAGAACTTTCCACCAGTAATCGTGCCACGTTGGGCGGCATGATCAATACCGATGCTTCAGGGCAGGGATCATTGGTTTATGGCAAAACCTCGGATCACGTACTGGGTGTACGCGCGGTTTTGCTGGGTGGGGAAATGTCAGATACCCGCCCTATGAGCACAGCATTAGCGGAATCGATTGCCCAAGAAGAGAGCGTTATTGGCCGGGTTTATAAAACGGTTTTAGAACGCTGCCGTGAACAACGGAAATTAATCATTGAGAAGTTCCCCAAACTCAATCGGTTTCTGACGGGATACGATTTGCGCCATGTATTTAGTGACGATATGCAGTCTTTTGATCTCACCCGCATTTTAACGGGTTCTGAAGGTACTCTGGCCTTCATTACAGAGGCGACACTGGATATCACGCCGCTGCCCAAAGTCAGACGATTGGTGAATGTCAAATATAACTCTTTTGATTCTGCCCTGCGCAACGCCGCCTTTATGGTAGAAGCCAGGGCGCTCTCAGTTGAGACGGTAGACTCTAAGGTACTCAATCTGGCACGTGAAGATATTATTTGGCATTCCGTGAAAGAATTGATTACTGATGTGCCTGATAAAGATATGCAAGGTCTGAATATTGTCGAATTCAGTGGTAATGATGAACAGGAAATTGATCAGCAGTTGCAAGCGCTTTGCCTGCGCCTTGATGAATTGATGGAAAAAAATCAGGCGGGCATTATTGGCTATCAGACGTGCCATGATTTGCGGGATATTGAGCGCATTTATGCCATGCGGAAAAAGTCTGTCGGATTATTGGGCAACAGTAAAGGCACAGCTAAACCCATTCCCTTTGTCGAAGATACCTGTGTTCCTCCTCAGCATCTTGCTGATTATATCGCCGAATTCCGCCAGCTTTTGGACAGTCACCAGCTGAGTTACGGGATGTTCGGACATGTGGACGCCGGTGTTTTGCATGTGCGCCCTGCGCTGGATATGTGTGATCCGGAGCAGGAAATGTTGATGAAACAGATTTCTGATGAAGTTGTTCATTTGACCGCTAAGTACGGTGGTTTGTTATGGGGAGAGCATGGAAAGGGCTTTCGAGCAGAATATAGTCCCGCCTTTTTTGGTGAGACTTTGTATAACGAACTGCGCCGGATCAAGGCAGCATTTGATCCTCATAATCGGCTAAATCCAGGGAAAATTTGTCCGCCAATCGGGGCCGATGCGCCAATGATGAAAGTTGATGCCGCTAAACGTGGGACTTATGATCGTATGATCCCTGTCAATGTAAGAACGGCATTTCGCGGAGCGATGGAGTGTAACGGTAACGGGTTATGCTTCAATTTCGATGTTAGCAGCCCAATGTGCCCATCGATGAAAATTAGCCAGCATCGTATCCATTCTCCCAAAGGCAGGGCGACTTTGGTCAGAGAGTGGTTGCGGCTTTTGGCGGAGCAGGGGGTTGAACCCAAGTTGTTGGAGCATGGTCTGGATCAGACACGTCCCAGTTTGCGGGGTTTAATTGAAAAGACCCGTCATAGTTGGCAGGCATGGCGGGGTGAGTATGATTTTTCACATGAAGTCAAAGAGGCGATGTCAGGTTGTTTAGCCTGTAAGGCTTGTTCAACACAATGTCCGATCAAAATCGATGTCCCTTCGTTTCGTTCACGTTTCTTAGCGTTGTATCACAGCCGTTACCTGCGGCCATTGCGTGATCACATTATTGCCAATGTTGAACACAGTACGCCATTGATGGCGAAGGCGCCGCGGGCAGTTAATTTTTTCCTGAAACAACCGTGGGTACAGAAAATCAGCCTGTATACCCTTGGCATGGCTGATCTGCCGTTGCTCTCCTACCCGACATTGCAACAGCAACTTGCCGGTCACTATGCGGCAAGAACCACGCTGGAACAGTTGGAAGACTTATCACCGACTCAGCGTGCCCAACATGTGTTAATTGTTCAAGATCCTTTTACCAGTTACTACGATGCGAAAGTGGTCACTGATTTTGTGTTGCTGGCAGAAAAGTTGGGATATAAGCCCGTTTTACTGCCATTTTCACCTAATGGAAAAGCGCAACATGTCAAAGGCTTTTTGCAGCGATTTGCCAAAACGGCGGAAAAAACGGCGGATTTCCTGAACCGGATCGCACGTCTGAATATTCCCATGATAGGTGTCGATCCGGCTCTGGTTCTGTGTTATCGGGATGAATACAACGATATTCTCGGTGAACGGCGGGGGAATTTTAACGTTCAGTTGGTGCACGAATGGTTAACCGATATCCTGCCGGAAAAAATGTCACAAACGAAAAGTAGTGATGATTCAATATCCCTACATGACTGGTACTTACTGGGACACTGTACCGAAGTGACAGCGTTACCGGGTAGTAGTCAGCAGTGGGCGGATATCTTCCGCCATTTTGGTCATCAATTGAAGCATGTCAGTGTCGGATGTTGTGGCATGGCGGGCACATATGGCCATGAAAAGAAAAACCTGGAGCGATCGATTGGCATCTACACACTTTCATGGGCACCGGCACTGAAAAATTTATCTTTAGAGCATTGCCTGAGTACCGGATATTCGTGTCGCAGTCAGGTGAAACGTATAGAAGGAAAACCACTTAAACATCCATTACAAGCCTTATTGGAGATAATGCCGTGATTTGGAAACGTAATATCGATGTGAATACCCTGAATCAATTTAATGATCAGTGTATGGTAAAACATGTAGGGATCGAATTTACCCAGCTTGGCGATGATTTTATTGAAGGAACCATGCCGGTTGATCACCGAACTAAACAACCCTTCGGGATACTGCATGGCGGGGCATCGGTGGTATTGGCCGAAACACTCGGCTCTATTGCCGGTTATCTCTGTTCGGAAGGTGAACAGAAAGTTGTGGGAGTAGAAATTAATGCTAACCACCTAAAATCTGTTCGTGAAGGCATGGTTAAAGGGATTTGCAAACCTATCCATCTTGGCCGCTCACATCAGGTCTGGCAGATTGATATTTATAATGATCAGCAACAATTATGCTGCACATCTCGCCTGACAACGGCTGTGTTATCTTAGTATTATCCTATTGTTTTATCTTGTTTTTGTTCCTGTCAATATTGGGCTGGCAGGAACAACCTTGCTCTTTGATTGCTACAAATAAGATAGAATAGTTTGGCAAAATAGGCTATTAATTAACCACAAACGTTTAAGTATCCTTTTCAGGAAGCACGTATGAAGCGATCTTTAACTTTTATCGGCATGTTCTTGAGCAGCATGTTATCGTTAAGTGGATTGACTAATATCGCCCATGCTGTCGAGTATCCATTGCCTCCTGCCAATAGCCGCCTGATTGGCGTTAATTCCACCTATATTGTGCCCGATGACGGGCATCCGTTAGAATATATCGCAGCCGAATACCAAATAGGGTTACTGGCGATGTTGGAAGCGAATCCAGGTATTGATCCCTATTTGCCTAAACCCGGTATGGAGTTAATTATTCCATCCCAGATGCTGCTGCCAGACACGCCTCGCCAGGGAATTATTATCAATCTGGCTGAACTCAGGCTCTATTATTTCCCTGCGGGGAAGGATTATGTTGTTGTTTACCCTATTGGCATCGGTCAGCTTGGGCGTGACACGCCAACCATGACAACATCAGTCAGTCAATTGATCGAGCATCCGACATGGACGCCGACCACGAATATTCGCAAGGATTATGCCAGTCGGGGAATTATTTTGCCTGCCGTCATGCCAGCGGGGCCGGACAATCCAATGGGGGATTTTGCCTTACGTTTGGCTGCCGGGCGTGGCGAATATCTTATCCATGGTACAAATGCGAATTTCGGTATTGGTATGCGGGTGAGTTCAGGATGTATTCGTTTGCGGCCCGATGATATTGAAGTGCTGTTTCGGACTGTCCCACGAGGAACGCGCGTCCAGATCATTAATGAACCCGTGAAATACGCCATTGAGCCGGATGGTAAGCGCTATGTGGAAGTTCATCAGCCGCTTTCCCGTAAAGAGACAGATGATCCACAAATAATGCCGATCCCACGTTCTGAAGACTTCATGAAGTTTATTAATAGTCGTAAAACAGATAAATTCCTTGTTGATCACGCAATGATCCGTCGTTCAGGAATACCCGTGCAGGTGAATGCAGGGCAGGAGGCTAAGATACCTTCATTGTATCAACCCGAACCGGTTTATTAACTGAAACCGAAGAAACGGGTAAATATGGGGCGGGAAGCAGAAGTAGAAATGGCGTACAGTGGTACGCCATTTTGTTATTAACTCATTTTATCTACTACAAAGATTATTTCTTGTATGAACGAACCTGGTTATCAAGGCGCTGGTTCGCACGAGCAGCTTCATCTCTGGCTGATTGTACATCAGAACGAATAGAACCGAGGTCACTGCTCAATTGGTCAACTTTGGAACCGAGAGTTTGCACCTGAGAGGCAAGCTGTTCAACTTTCGTTGCGCTTGAACAACCCGCCAACAGGGTGGAAGCCAGAATTACTGCACCAAATACAACTTTAGTACGATTCATCACATTACCCTCTAGATTAAGTTAATCTCCAAGTAGCCATCTAAGTATTACACAAACTATTTTAGAAAGAGAATAAATTTTTGCTATGAAAAAAATTTTTACCTTTCTTTATCTCAAAATAAGCCAATAATTTTTGGATATCGGCAATAAAATGGCAGCCGAATAGATGATTTAACCAGAATAATCAAAAAAGCCCAATCTGCATAATACAAATATGGGCTTCCTTGATTGCCAGTGCTGTCCGGGAAGATTATCCAAGGTTAGACAGCGCGGTATTGATGGCTTTTAAGCCTCAGAGCACGTGAACAGAGGACGTATTTGTTGTGCCACTGGGGACTAATGCACCGGATACCATAACAACGATATCCCCAAGGTGCGCCATGCCACTCGCCAACGCGGCTTCTTTACCAATACGGTAAAAATCATCGGTAGAAGCGATTTCTTTGACAACCAGAGTGGAAACACCCTTGACTAGCAGCAATTGACGCGCCGTGATTTCATTCGTTGTCAATGCAAGGATTGAAGCGTTAGGGAAATATTTGCGGATAGATCTTGCCGACTTACCACCGTAAGTAGCCACGACAATCAGTGGTGATTCCAGTTTTTCTGCGATTTCCACAGCACCACGGGAGACCGCTTCGGTAACACGCAGTTTCTGAGAATGGGTATTTTCAATTCGGCTGCTCATAACGCGATCTGTACGTTCACAAATGGTTGCCATGATGGAAACCGCTTCGACAGGATATTTCCCTTTAGCACTCTCACCAGACAGCATTACCGCATCTGTGCCATCTAAAATAGCGTTGGCAACGTCGCCCGCTTCGGCACGAGTAGGGCGTGGATTTTTGATCATTGAATCCAGCATTTGGGTTGCAGTGATAACAACTTTACGAGCCGCATTACATTTTTCAATCATCATTTTTTGCGCGAAGATAACTTCTTCTACTGGGATTTCAACACCCAGATCACCACGGGCAACCATGATACCGTCAGAAGCTTCGAGAATTTCATCGAAGTTAGTCAGACCTTCCTGATTTTCGATTTTGGAAATGATTTGGATATGTTCACCCTGATGGGCTTTCAGGTGTTCACGGATTTCCAGTACATCGGAGCGTTTACGGATGAAAGATGCCGCGATGAAATCGACACCTTGTTCACAACCGAAAATCAAATCTTGTTTATCTTTTTCTGCCAATGCGGGTAAGTTAATGGACACATTTGGCAGGTTAACACCCTTATTTTCGCCTAAGTCACCGTTGTTCAATACCTCACAGATTACTTCGGTCGCGGTCGTTTCCTTAACGGTCATCGCGAGCAAACCATCATCAACCAATACGGTATTGCCGGGGTTCAGATCTTCTGGCAGGCCCGCATAAGTCACCGCAACACGCTCTTGATTGCCGATAACGGATTTATCTGTCGTAAAGGTGAAAGTTTGACCCGCAGTAAGGGAGACGTCATTGCCACCTTCCAATTTCATGGTGCGGATTTCAGGGCCTTTAGTATCCAGTAAGATTGCTGCTTTTTTGCCAGTTTTCGCTGCAACAGCGCGAATGTTTTTAATGCGATGACCATGCTCTTCGTAGTCGCCGTGAGAAAAGTTCAGGCGCATTACATTCATACCTGCATTAAGCAGTTCGGTCAATTTCTCTTCGGATTCTGTTTTTGGCCCGATGGTACAAACAATTTTGGTTTTTTTCATGACAATCTATCTACTTTAGTTAGCTGAAACCATTCAACTCATGACATAAGCGTATTATAGAGACTAATTTCTGTGAAATGAATCAAAAAATGGTGCTTGAAAAGATTTCCATACAACAGGGAAAAGATATTTATAGCTCATGATTAAATAAATCAGGGAGTTGTTGCGCAAACAGGCTATTTTGAATTTTTAGTACGCAGGTAGATTGGGCAACAATGAATTTGTGATTATAGAAGTCACTTGAATGGTGCAAGGCTAAGAAAGTGGGTAAATCAGGGGGAGATATAAGTTCATAGTTTGAATATGGTGCGTCCGAGTGGACTCGAACCACCGACCCCCACCATGTCAAGGTGGTGCTCTAACCAACTGAGCTACGGACGCACATCGCATTCTTTTTTGTCAACCCGATATTTGGTGCGTCCGAGTGGACTCGAACCACCGACCCCCACCATGTCAAGGTGGTGCTCTAACCAACTGAGCTACGGACGCAAACTAAATTTCTGGAGCCGACAACGGGGACGAATATTAACGGGCACTGGGCTTTCTGGCAAGGGGAAAATGCAAATTCCTGTTCAACTGCTCGCAATTACATCTTTTAGCGTGAATTTGCAGCTTTTCCCCTGGTATTGGTAACTTAGTGAACTGAATTAATGTGTAGAACGTTTCAGAATATAATGGGTGGGTTGTTTTTGTGTCCATAGAATACGGTAACCCATCATGAATGCTGATGCGGTTAAACCGATAATAAACCCAATCCAGAAACCCTGTGGTCCCATCGGCGTCGTGACATAATCAGTCAACGCCAGAATATAGCCACTAGGCAGCCCTAAGATCCAATAAGAAATAAAAGTGATAACGAAAATAGAGCGCGTGTCTTTATACCCGCGTAATATCCCCGACCCAATGACCTGAACCGCATCAGAAAGTTGATAAATAGCGGCAAACAGCATCAGGTGGGAGGCAAGAGTAACAACCTCAAGGTTATCATTGTACATAAATGCAATATGCTCGCGGAGCAGCACGGTGAAGGCTGCTGTTATACAAGCAATAATTAAGCCAACAATAATACTCGTGTAGGCGGATATTTTTGCGCCTTCAGTGGATTGTTTGCCCAGATTGTAACCAACGCGAATGGTTGCCGCTATCCCCAATGATAGCGGGAACATAAACATCATCGAGCTGAAATTGAGTGATATTTGGTGTCCGGCGACGGCAACGACACCGAGTGGAGAAACTAATAACGAGACGACAGCAAACAGAGTAACTTCAAAGAACATCGCCAGGGCAATAGGTAAGCCAAGTAGTGTAATCCGTTTTTGTGTGTGCCATTCAGGGCCGACGAATTTGTTAAATGTTTGGATATCTTTTTGGGAAGGCGAGTGTTTCACATAGGCAAGTAACAACAGGAACATCACCCAGTAGACCGTTGCGGTTGCGACACCACAACCTACTCCACCCAATTGGGGTGCACCAAACTTACCGTAAATAAAAATGTAGTTGATGGGAATATTGACCAGTAGACCAGCAATGCCGATAACCATTGCTGGCTTGGTTTTCGATAATCCTTCACATTGACCACGCAAAACTTGGTAGAACAGATAACCCGGTGCTCCCCACATGATGGCATGAATAAAGTCCGTCGCTTTTTGGGCCAATACAGGATCGACGTTATGTTGTGCTTCTATAACAAATTGGCTGTTATACAATACCGCAATGATCAGGACAGAGAGGAAGATTGCAAGCCAGAACCCTTGCTGGATTTGACCTGCAACGTTTTTTCTTTGGCCAGAGCCATTCATATGTGCCACGATGGGAGTTAAGGCGAGCAATAAACCTTGACCAAACAGAATAGTTGGCAGCCAGATTGATGTGCCAACAGCAACGGCTGACATTTCAATAGCACCCGCTTTACCAGCCATAACAGTATCGACGAACCCCATCGCAGTTTGTGAAAACTGTGCGATGACAACCGGGATACCTAGAGCGAGCAAACTACGCGCTTCATTTAAATATTTCTGCACGTACTACACCTTTTTTGATTGAAAATTAATGAGAAAAATAAGGAATATTTTTGCGAGCAAACGATGTAAATGGAAAATGTATCGCTTATAAGCATCCATCATTGTATAGGACTCATTTTATTAATCCAATCGTTGTACGATTTTTATCTAAATCATGTATTAGACAATTATGATGTTTAAACGAGATGGTATTTAAACAGAATGGTATTTAAACAGAATGGTGTTTAAACGCGGTGAGTAGGTTAAACTAATCCGCTAGATGAAATAATTAAAGAGGTTCCCATGTTTACAGGTATCGTTCAGGGAAAAGCACCGATAGTTGCCATTGATGAAAAAATGCATTTTCGGACCCATGTTGTTAAATTTCCGGCTGAATTATTACCCGGAATTGAAACGGGCGCTTCTGTTTCCCACAACGGTTGTTGTCTGACTGTGACTAAGATCGATGGTGATTTAATTAGTTTTGACTTAATGAAAGAAACATTGCGTCTGACCAATCTCGGCAAACTTAGACCAGGTGAGTTAGTCAATCTGGAAAGGGCGGCTAAATTTGGTGATGAAATTGGTGGGCATTTGATGTCCGGTCATGTTATTACTACAGCGGAAGTGGCCAAGATCTTCACGTCTGAAAATAACCATGAGATATGGTTTCGAATTCACGACAAACAATTGATGAAATATATCCTGCACAAAGGGTTTATTGGTATTGACGGGATTAGCCTGACCATTGGCGATGTCGTCAATAATCGCTTCTGTGTTCATTTAATTCCAGAAACAGTGGAACGAACAACGCTGGGCAAAAAGCGTTTGGGAGAAAACGTAAATATTGAGATTGATCCACAAACTCAAGCGATTGTAGATACCGTTGAACGGATTCTGGCTCAGAAAGAACAAGAAAAATTATTGTTACAGACTGACGGGCAATAAAGAATATTTCTAGATTATGTTGTAGAGAAGTGTTGTAGAGAAGTGTTGTAGGTTTTATCGTAACGCTATTCGGTAAAATCCAATAAAATAAGAAAGCTACAGGAATATTATTTCTGTAGCTTTGCGAATCCTATCATGGGGAGCACTATCTAGGTACTCTTAATCCTTTTTCAATGCCTCGCGGACTGAATACTACCTGCCATAACTGAATATCTCTTGCCCGGAATGCGCCTGCACAAGCATTCAGGTAATAACTGAACATCCGTTTAAAGCGTGGACTATAATTATGCTCTATTTCGTGCCAACTGGCAGTAAATCGCTCATACCATGCCATCAGGGTTTTGTCATAGTCAGCCCCAAAATTGTGCCAATCTTCCATAACAAACTTTCCATTGGTTGCCTTAGCGATCTTGGTTATCGAGGGTAAGCAACCATTGGGGAAAATGTATTTACTGATCCAGGCATCGGAACCTGATTTATCAATATTAGAGCCGATGGTATGGAGAAGGAATAGACCATCAGGTTTCAGGTTCTTTTTCACAATATTGAAATAATTGTCATAATTTTTCGGGCCAACGTGCTCAAACATACCGACGGAGACAACGCGATCAAACTGGAGGTTAAGGTTTCGGTAATCTTCAAGGATAATTTTTACATCCAGATCCTGACATCGTTCCTGCGCATATTTTTGTTGCTCGGCTGAAATCGTTACACCTGTGACAGATACTCCGTAATTTTCCGCCGCATAAGCTGCCAGACCTCCCCATCCACAACCGATATCCAATAAGGTCATGCCTGGCGAAAGTTGTAATTTTTCGCAAATCAGGCGGAGCTTATGGGTTTGTGCTTCCTCCAGCATATTGGCATCTTTCCAATAACCGCAAGAATATTGCATATGAGGATCAAGCATCCGGGTAAAAAGGTCGTTGCCTAAATTATAATGTTCCTCACCAACAATCCAGGCGCGTCTGGGAGATTGTAAATTAAATATACGAGAGATAATTATCTTGAAGATATCTTTGACATTTTTAGGAATACGATGTTCTAAACCAGCCTGTAATACTTTATAGAAAAAAATATCAAGGCGATCACATTCCCACCAGCCATCCATATAACTCTCACCCAGACCCAGGGAACCTTCTTTCAATACGCGCTTATAGAAATCAGGATTTTTAATGCGGATATCGAAAGGACGCTTGCCATTGATTTCAATATCAATTTCCTGAAGCAATTCATGGGTGATCCTATACCAGGGATCCGTTATTGTTTTTTTACCTTCAACGAAAGATGAACTCATATACTCTCCAACATTTGTGTGATGGAATTTTGAGGTGTCACTTTATAGCTATTTTTTATTATGTAAAACCTTGAAGGTTTATTAGAAAATAATATTGAAAGCACATATTGCTTAATTCATCCTGAAATTGAAAAGAACTTCAATGCGCCAAAAGACCCTCAAGTTCCGCATTCTTAGAATAATGAATCTGTATGAGTATATGAGTGAAATGGTATTTAAACAATCATCCAAAGGTCACATAATGATGCAACCTTTAGATAATAATGTTCTTAATTATTATTTTTTTGGGGAAATTATTGAATGTATGTTTAGCTGATTTTTTTAACACCCTGTTTTTGCAACCGATAACCAACAGCCATTGGAACAGCCGTAAGTACCATGACGGTGGTTGTCGATAAGAGAGGAGATGCCATAAATACGGAGACTATCATACTCGCGACAAAACAGAGACCCAGTTGCAGCGCATTTTGCAATGCAGCCGCTTTACCGCTGTTCTGAGGATAAACAGCCAGCGCGTTGGCGACCGCAATAGGATAGGATGCGCCATTCATTGCCGCCATCACACAAAAAGGAATAAGGATGGCGATAAATGAAGGTTCACTCAATAGTGAAATCAAATAAATGACGATCATGCTAACCGCATAGCCCACTAACAGGAAGGGGAATACGGTTTCGCTTTTCACTTTTTCCAATAAGAGGCGGCAACCATATCCGCCAATCATAAATGCCAGCGTTTGGGGAATATAACTGAGGCCGATATCGGTAGGATCATAACCCATATTTTTCAAAATCGTCGGTGAGCCTGTTAACCAAGCAAAAAAACCTGCACTGCAAGAGGCGTAGATCAAGACATTTCCGCTGAAAACAGGGGAAGTGAATAACGTAAAGAAAGAAACCGCTTTTTCATCGGCCTTGGTTTTAGTATTCGTTCGTTTATTAGTGAGAAAAAATGTGGGGATGAGCAACAATATTGTCACGATCATTAGGACAAGGAAAATGATTCTCCAGCTACTGTGCGTTAATAACCATGCACCCAACAAAGGGGCAAGGGCAGGCGAAAGGGCGACCAGAGGCATGATCATGGCAAAAACACGTTTGGTATGTTCTGCATCATATCGATCAACGACTAAAGCCTGCCAGGTCACCGCCGCAGAACAAACCCCAACGGCTTGTATAAACCTCAATACCAGTAACTGAACAGGATCAGTGATCCAAAGCATCCCTAAACAGCTAATGGAAAACAGGGAGAGTCCGATAATAAGAACAGGTTTTCTGCCTAAGCGGTCAGACAATTGCCCCCATAAAAGTTGGGCAAAAGCGAATCCGGCAAGAAAAATACTAAGGCTCGCACTGATGGCATTTGTTGATGTCCCTAATTCTGCTTTCATTGCATCAAAAGCGGGCAGATACATGTCGATGGCCAAATAGCCTAGCATGCTTAGGCCTGCGAGATAAAACATGAATGGAATGGCATTTTTATTTGTTGTCATTGTGTCAATAACTTGGTGTGGTGGTTGATAAGGAAATATTGGGCTTATTTTATATAGCATGATTTTTACTTGTGAAACGGTAATATTTGCACCATGCTGTGAAAAAAATTGAAAGGAAGATATATGTGGTCTGAATATTCTCTGGAAGTCGTTGATGCCGTTGCCAGAACAGGAAGTTTCAGTGCGGCTGCGTCAGAACTTCATCGTGTTCCTTCTGCTGTCAGTTATACGATAAAACAGCTTGAAGAGTGGCTGGCAGTGCCTTTATTTGAACGTCGTCACCGTGATGTCGATTTAACGGAAGCAGGGGCTATTTTTGTCAAGGAAGCACGTTCTGTTATCAAAAAAATGAATCACACTCGGCACCAGTGCCAACAAGTTGCTAATGGCTGGCGGGGGCAATTCAGTATTGCTGTTGATCAGGTCGTAAAACCAGAACGAACGCTTCAGTTAATTTTGGATTTTTATCGTCATTTTCCAGATATTGAATTAGTTATCTATCCGGAAGTTTTCAATGGCGTATGGGATGCTCTGGTCGATGAACGGGTAGACGTTGCCATTGGCGCGACACGGGCCTCTCCCGTTGGGGAGCGATATAGTTTCAGGGATATGGGATTTATGCCATGGTTATGTGTAGCCAGCCCTGAACACGAACTGGCAGTGATATCAGGAAAATTGAACGATGACCAAATGCGGCCTTATCCCAGTTTATGTCTCGAAGATACGTCACGCAGCTTGCCTAAGCGTGATACCTGGGCTTTGAATAATCAACGGAGGTTGATTGTTCCTGATTGGGATGTTGGGTTAAGTTGTCTGATGGATGGATTATGTGTCGGTATGGTGCCCAGGCACCGTGCACTACCGTTGATCCGTAAAGGCAAGCTGATTCCACTCGAACTTGAACAACCTTTGCCTGACAGCCCATGCTGCCTGACATGGTCGCAAAAGAGCCATTCACCCGCATTAAGTTGGTTACTTGATTATCTGGGAAATAGCGAAACGCTTAATGCTGAATGGCTGCAAGAAAATTAACGGTCAGCGGCGATAATCGATAAAAGGTCCATCCGCAACAGAGCGCCGTTCAACGAGGCGTGGATGGACTTCGATCGTTTGTGCATCCTCACGCTTATTGATGATTCTGTCCAGTAACATTGAAAAAGCCATTTGCCCTAAACGTTCTTTGGGTTGGTGGATGGTTGTTAATGCTGGTGTGAAATAGCGGGCATTGCGAATATTGTCATAACCGATAATTGAAATATCTTGTGGAACGCGCAATCCTGACTCATCAGCTGCACAGATAGCCCCCATCGCCATGACGTCCCCGCCGCAAAAAACGGCTGTCGGGCGATGCTTCTGATTCAGGATCTTGTACATGGCTTGATAACCGGACTCAGGTTCAAAATCCCCTTGTACAATCCACTCATCCCGAATGGTGATGTTGGCTTCTTTCAATGCCTTGAGGAAACCTTGATGGCGTCCTCCGCCGGTATTTCTTGCCAATGGCCCGGGAATGGAAGCAATATCACGATGACCGCGCTCAATGAGATAACGACCCGCTAAATAACCACCATGAAACGCATTATCAATGATTGCATCGGTAAAATCCCCTTTGGATTCTCCCCAATCCATGACCACCATAGGAATATTACGGTAGTCTTCCAACATACCCAATAGTTGCTCAGGGTATTCTGAACACATTACCAGCAAGCCATCTACGCGTTTTTGCGCCAGCATGGCGAGGTACGCTTTCTGTTTATCGAGGTTATTATGAGAATTACATAAAATCAGTGTATAACCTTTGCCATAGCAGCTATTTTCAACCGATTCTATGATCTCAGCAAAATAAGGGGCTTCACTTGATGTTGCCAGTAATCCGATGGATTTGGTGTGGTTAACTTTCAAGCTGCGGGCAACGGCACTGGGCGAGTAGTTCAGTTCCTTAATCGCAGCCCAAACCGCGGCCTTTGTATCTTCGGCGACGAAACGGGTTTTATTGATAACATGCGATACGGTTGTGGTCGAAACACCAGCGCGTTTAGCCACATCTTTAATCGTTGCCATGATAAAAAGGACTCCTGACCTTTTGGTCTAATTGGTATACCTTTTATCTTTCAATTTTGAAATCTATCGGGTATAGCTATTTGTTAATCGTTTGCCAATATATTTATGTATAGAGTGATAGTTGGCAACAAGTTAGCGATAAACCTTGGATTTTGTCTGATCTAGCTCAAAAGTGAAAGTAATAATCGATGCTATAAAGAGTATGGATTAAATATCGGGTATGGTTTTTTTAGATGGTACGACACATAACCGACTAAAATTTACACTATAAAATTTATCGTGTTGAGATATCTTAATTTTCACATTGAGGATGTTCTATGGATACAGATCTGAAATTGGGATTATTGGCTGCCGGTAGTGCATTAATCATGATTGTTTTTCTGGCAAGTCTCTGCTTGATCTGATTAAGATCGAAAAGAATAATTTGTAACATCACTTGCTTTAAGGGCGGGTTTTCCAGCAATGGGGATGCCAGGAATGAAGGAAAACCTGCCCTTGTTATTTTAACCTGGTATAAGAATTAATCTTATTAAGCCAAGTTTTCTTCAACAAATTGCCAGTTGACCAGCGCCCAGAAGTGCTCTAAATATTGAGGACGCGCATTACGGTAATCGATGTAGTATGCGTGCTCCCAAACATCCACGGTCAGTACGGGTTTGTCTTCACCAGTCAATGGCGTTGCTGCATTGGATGTGTTAACGATAGCCAATGTGCCGTCAGTTTTCTTGACTAACCAAGTCCAACCAGAACCAAAGTTTTTCAGGGCTGCGTCAGTGAACTGCTGTTTGAACTCAGCAAAAGAACCGAAAGCATTGTTGATAGTGTCTGCGACTTTTCCAGTGGGTTCGCCACCACCATTTGGTGACAGGCTATGCCAGTAGAACGAATGGTTCCAGACTTGTGCTGCGTTATTGAAGATGCCGCCTTCAGATGTTTTGATGATAGCTTCCAGCGATTTTCCAGCAAACTCAGTATCTTTAATCAGATTATTCAGGTTTACAACATAAGCGTTGTGATGTTTGCCATGGTGGTATTCTAGCGTTTCTACGGAAATATGTGGTTCCAGGGCATCTTTGGCATAAGGTAATGCGGGTAATTCAAAAGACATTGCATGCTCCTTTTTAATATTGGGTTTTTTGGCTCTACAAACCATGACTTAAGATACTCATCATGGGTAGGGCAAATTTAATTTCATTATCGTATTACTTTTTTGACAATTATCTTAACAACTTTTCTGCTAAATAACAGGGAAAAAGATGCTATCAGGCGGCGAACTGGCGCAGAACTGAACGGCAACACAGGTTAGATACTCTTAGTTAGAGTAGGGATATCTCAATGAATTGTTACAAGTCATGGCAAAAATTTGCCGTATAAAGTCACGGTAGAAAAATGAGTGCAGAAAGTGGTATTCTGCATCAATCTTTATCTTATGCTGATAAATAGCGCTTGCAGTTTTTAAGGAAGCAAAAATGACGAATTTTAATACAAACTCAAATACAGTTACTGATACAACGGCTGATGCGGTTGTTGAGAAAATCGAACGTCAGATCAGAGAAAACCCCATTCTGCTGTATATGAAAGGTTCACCGAAACTGCCCAGTTGTGGCTTCTCTGCCCAGGCAATTCAGGTTTTATCCGCTTGTGGTGAGCGTTTTGCTTATGTGGATATTCTGCAAAATCCAGATATCCGTGCTCAACTGCCTAAATATGCAAATTGGCCGACTTTTCCCCAGCTTTGGATTGATGGTGAATTAGTGGGAGGGTGTGACATTCTGGTTGAGATGTATCAGCGCGGTGAACTACAAACACTGATCAAAGAGACTGCCGACAAATATCGTGAGCAGGAAGAAGGTCAGTAATTCATCCAAGTGATGGAGACTTTTCGACACCCCATACTTTAATCGGTATGGGGTGTCGATTTACAGCATTAATCGATATGGACTTTGCTTTTTTTAAGCCTCGTCATGCGCGGTGTCAGTAGGGAGTAAGGGCCAACCGCCTAACCGTTTCCAGCGATTGACAAGTTCACAAAAAAGCAGGGCAGTCCGATCGGTATCATACAGAGCGCTGTGTGCCTGATTACTGTCAAACGGAATTTCCGCTGTAATGCAAGCTTTGGCAAGGATTGTCTGACCAAGAACCAAACCACTGAGTGCAGCGGTATCAAAAGTTGCGAATGGATGGAATGGATTGCGTTTCAAACTCGCACGTTCAGCCGCAGCCATGACAAAACTGTGATCAAAATTGGCATTATGGGCGACCATAATCGCGCGGTTACAATTCGTCTCTTTCATGCCCTTGCGGATCATCTTAAAAATTGCATGCAAGGCAGTGTATTCATTGACAGCGCCTCGTAAGGGATTCGTTGGGTCAATACCCGTGAAAGCGAGAGCGGCAGGATCAAGGTTGGCCCCTGCAAAAGGTTCAATATGAAAATGCAGCGTATTGGCAGGTGTTAGCCAACCTTCTTCATCCATTTTTAAAGTAATTGCAGCAATTTCGAGTAAAGCGTCTGTGCGCGCATTAAAACCAGCGGTTTCGACATCAATGACAACAGGATAATAGCCACGAAAACGCCCACTTAACATATTTTGATCGTTTTGATTAGACATCTGATTTTCAGTTTTTAGCTTCGATAATAAAGGGCAAATAAGATATGCCCTTTTGTCAGTGTGTAAATAATTTTTAGATAGTTTGGCCGTTATTGATAGAATTAGTTGCCTAATGCACTGCTGGCACTTGAATTTTCTATCAGTTCAATCTTATAGCCATCGGGGTCTTCAACGAATGCAATGACGGTTGTTCCACCTTTAACCGCTCCTGCTTCGCGAACCACTTTCCCTCCGGCAAGTTTGATGCGTTCACAGGTTGCCGCAACATCATCAACACCCAAGGCGATATGCCCAAACGCGGTTCCCATTTCGTAGTTTTCAACGCCCCAATTATAAGTCAGCTCAATAACAGCACCTTGGCTTTCATCGGTATAACCAACAAACGCGAGAGAATACTTATACTCTGGATTTTCACTGGTGCGAAGTAAACGCATGCCCATGACCTGAGTATAGAAATCAATCGAGCGCTGCATGTTGCCAACACGGATCATCGTATGGAGTAAACGCATGATTACCTCTTGATATTTATAGTTTTATTGCGAAACACAGCTTTATTATGAAATACAGCTTTATTGCAAAAATTTGCTCACACACCGGCATATGCTTAGTTCAACTATAACGTGTATAGAGAAAACAATTCAAATTCGCCTGTTTATTTATTTGATTTCCATTTGTTACTATTTTGTTTTGAAATGTTATAACTGAGGTTTATACTGATCAACAAATAGTTTCATTATGGAAATAATTGATAAATCCAAGTACAGGAGGATGCGATGGCCGAACAATTAGAATTTTTTGCTATTCCAAGCCCTTGTCAAGGAATTTGTGAATCTAATTCCCGGGGTTTTTGCCGGGGATGTTATCGTAGCAGGGAAGAGCGCTTTATGTGGATGACACTATCGGATAATGAAAAAAGAAAAATATTGCGCTTATGTCACCAGAGACATCTAAGGGAATTAAGAAACAAGGAGAAGTGGCCAGATATTATCTCGCAACAACCAAATTTGTTTTAGTTTTGTCCTGAGTTGATCAAAAAGTATCACCTATGTGAATTATAGTTCAGGATGATCGTAAAAATAAGAAATATTACCTACAATAAATGATATGTTACCTATATTATATTTTTTTTATTTGACATAAGTCACTAAAATGCATCTATTCTGTTGATGGAATTCGGTATTTCAGTAAGAATTTCTTATCAAAGAAGTATTTATTGAACAAGAAATGAACTGATTTGTTATCTTATTGTTTTTTATGTTATTTATTTTAATATTATCAATATCTGTAAGATAAAAATGATATTAATGTAAAAATATATAGATTAGTATTTGGATGGCGGTTATTCTTATAGAACTTTAACCGAGTGGAAATGTATATATTTTGGGGGATTGTGCTTTTTTTGTTGATATTTAAACTTATAAATAGTTTAGTAATAAGATTATTTTATGTGGTTTATATCGTTGGTGGATTAATGCGCGATTTTATTCGGTGCGCCGTGCAATTTCGCTCTTTAGGGCGACGAAAATGTCAACTTTGAGTAACAAGCCAACGCGACACTAATTAGGTCATTAGCGAATTGCTGACTCTGCTAATGTAAGCATGATATAGGTGCGTATCCATTATTCAGATGAATAAACTGATTGGATAATTCATTGATGTTATATGAGTCTCTAATTATAAGGAGGGGTAATTGGAATTGACATTGGGATCAGATCTGGCACGTGTAGTCCGTGTTTGGCGCGCTTTAATTGATCATCGTTTAAAACCGTTGAAATTAACTCAGACACATTGGGTTACTCTATACAATATTAGTCAACTGCCGCCAGAGCAGTCACAGATACAGCTCGCAAAAGCGATTGGTATTGAGCAACCCTCTTTGGTAAGAACACTTGATCAATTAGAAGAAAAAAAATTGATCACACGCCATACATGTGCCAATGATCGACGTGCAAAAAGAATCAAATTAACCAGAGAATCGGAAACTTTTATTAGAGAAGTGGATAGTGTTATTGCTTCGACAAAAAAAGAAATTTTGCAGGGAATTACTCATGATGAGTTAATTCTGCTTGCTTCTGTAATAAAGAAAATTGAAAAAAATATTAACCAATTGCACAAACAGGTAATATAAAAATTAACCTATAATAAAATCGCGGTTCAGATCCATTATGGATAAACCGCGATTTTTTAGTCTTGTGTTATTTGGACATCTCAGAGTGGTGATACAGTCAAAGAGTCTCCACTGTTTGCGATCCTGACTCGTTGTCCTTTGTTGAATATAACGTTGTCTAACTTTTGCACGACGATGACGCTTTTTCCACTGTCCATACGAATCTCTAACTCAACACCTTTCGTTTGGTTTAAAGCGCCTTCTACTCCTTGCCCAGCCAGACCGCCAGCAATGGCACCTGCCGCTGCGGCAAGTTTTTGACCAGAACCATCACCAACCGTATTACCTAGCAGCCCTCCCAAAACAGCACCACCAATGAGACCTAACATATTAGGATCACCAGTTTGGTTACCTTTAATCTTAACGGGACGTACAGACAGAATGGTACCATAGGTTACTGTTTGAGCTTGTTTGGCCTGATTAATAGAGTAAGTATCACTAGAAAGTGCTCCCATGTCTGCACAACCGGATAACGTGGTTGCGACAGCTACACCAACCAGGAAACGTTTTAACATAGTTACTCCTAATTTTAATGTCCGATAGGGAAGCTTGATAATAAACTTATAACCAAGCGCTCGGCTACTCTCGTCAGCAACAGACCTCATCAATTTGTCGGCCACTGATGGTATATATCTACATAATATAATAAATGCTTCCAATAAACGCTGGAAGGAATAATTCCTGACCAAAAGCTTAGCATGTTTTGTGAAGCGCTTTCCAAAACTCAGATTTTATCTCTAATCATGTTCATTAAACATATATAGTCCGAATAGATGTGCTTTATAGTTTACGCAAGATTGAATGTAATCCACGTGTCAAATGTAATCCGTTATTTAATAGAGGAATATTTATGAATTCAGGACGTTATATTGGTGTGATGTCTGGCACCAGCATGGATGGTGTTGATGTTATTTTGGCGGAGATTAGCAATAAAGCCGTGACTCAACAAGTCAGTTATAGCCATCCTTTTCCGCAAGAGCTTAAGCAAAGATTACTTTCCATTTGTCAAGGGCAGCAGACGACATTATCAATGGTCGGAAGATTTGACTATGAGCTTGGTACTCTCTTCGCAGAAGCGGTTCAAGGATTGTTGAATAAAGCCGGGATAACTGCAAATGATATCACCGCAATCGGGTGTCATGGGCAGACCGTATGGCATGAGCCGGACGGTGAAAAACCGTTTACCATGCAAATCGGTGACAATAACCGTGTAGCCGCACTGACTAACATTACCACCGTTGGTGACTTCAGGCGGCGTGACATGGCTTATGGTGGTCAGGGAGCACCTTTGGTGCCGGCATTCCATATGGCGGTATTGGGGCATCCTACCGAAAGGCGGGTCATTTTAAACATCGGTGGAATAGCCAATATCTCAGCACTGCTGCCTAATTCTGCCGTTAAAGGCTATGATACCGGGCCGGGCAACATGTTGATGGATGCCTGGACATGGCGGCATAAGCAGTTACCTTACGACAAAGATGCGCTGTGGGCCAGTGAAGGTACGGTCAATGAACCTTTGCTGCAAAAAATGCTGTCTGATCCCTATTTCGCGCGTACTGCCCCGAAGAGTACAGGGCGTGAATACTTTAATATGGCATGGTTGGAACAACAGTTGGTTGATTTTCCTGATATTACCCCCGTGGATGTTCAAGCCACATTGGCTGAATTAACGGCGGTAAGCATTGCTCAACAAGTCATGCTAAATGGTCGGTGTGACCGTCTTCTGGTATGCGGCGGCGGGGCACGTAATCCACTTGTGATGAATCGGTTATCGGTTTTATTGCCGGGTACAGAAGTGGCGACGACAGATAAATATGGTTTGAGTGGTGATGACATGGAAGCGTTGGCATTTGCCTGGCTGGCATTCCGAACCATGTCAGGACAATCTGGTAACTTGCCATCAGTTACTGGTGCGGATAGAGAAACGATTTTAGGGGCAATTTATCCGGTTGTCAGATAATCGTTTGAATAATATCCAGTTAACAGATAACCCTGATTAGAAGACAGTGAGCTAGCAGATAACAATGATATGCTAATACTCATTAATAAATAGAGAGTTAGAAATGTCAGAAGATAATGAAATGGCTATCGCAGAACTGCGCCGTGAATATATACGTGGTGGGTTAAGGCGAAAAGATCTTACTGAAGAACCTATTGAGCTTTTTGAGCATTGGTTAAAACAGGCTTGTGAAGCGAAACTCAGTGATCCGACAGCAATGTGCATTGCTACCGTGGATGAACAAGGGCAGCCTTATCAACGCATTGTTCTGTTAAAACATTTTGATGCTCATAATCTGGTCTTCTATACCAATCTTGGCAGTCGCAAGGCAAAACATCTGGCTCAGAATAATCGGATCAGTCTCCACTTTCCCTGGTATCAATTGGAACGACAGGTCAGTTTTCTCGGCAAAGCTGAACGTTTGTCTCCAATTGAGGTGATGAAATATTTTCATAGTCGTCCGAGGGATAGCCAAATTGCAGCCTGGGCGTCTCAGCAATCTTCGAAGATTTCTGCCAGAGGGATTTTGGAAGGGAAATTTTTGGAGTTGAAACAAAAATTCCAGAACGGTGAAGTCCCTCTCCCCAGTTTCTGGGGCGGATTTAAGGTCGAGTTTGATTCAGTCGAATTCTGGCAGGGCGGTGCTCATCGTCTTCATGATCGTTTTTTATATCAGCGTGAAGGTGATAAGTGGCATGTTGACCGTTTGGCGCCTTAAACAGCCGATAAGCAGTGAATTGCAAAGTGAAAGGAGTAATTACTGTTTTTAATACTGGCACTTATATTACTGGCGTTTTATGCTATAGCACTTGATTTATAACGAGACGCTTATATACCCAATAGATTTCAAGTGGCGGCGTATAACAGAGCAGCAACGTGAAAGCAGGGTATAGATATATAGGTAAAGTATACAAACCGATGGAGTCATTAATGTCTAGCAATAACCTGATTAAACAACTGCAAGAGCGGGGCCTTGTTGCCCAGGTAACGGATGAAGAGGCGTTAGCGGAGAGACTGGCGCAAGGTCCGGTTTCTCTCTATTGTGGCTTCGATCCTACCGCTGACAGCTTGCATTTGGGTCATCTGGTTCCCTTGCTGTGTTTAAAACGATTCCAACTTGCTGGGCACAAGCCTATTGCGTTGGTCGGTGGGGCGACAGGTTTGATTGGTGATCCCAGTTTTAAAGCAACTGAACGCAAATTAAACACAGAAAACACGGTCAAAGAGTGGGTTGAAAAAATTCGTAACCAGGTTTCCCCGTTCCTGAGTTTTGAGGGCGAAAATGGTGCAGAGTTAGCCAACAATTACGACTGGTTTGGCCAAATGGATGTACTGGCTTTCTTGCGTGATATCGGTAAGCATTTCTCCGTAAACCAGATGATCAACAAAGAAGCGGTAAAACAGCGTCTTAACCGTGATGATGTTGGCATTTCGTACACTGAATTTTCTTATAACCTCTTGCAGTCCTATGACTTTGCAAACCTGAATGGAAAATATGGTGTTGAATTACAGATTGGTGGCTCAGACCAGTGGGGAAACATTACTTCCGGTATCGATTTGACTCGTCGCTTACACCAAAAACAAGTGTTTGGTATGACGGTGCCACTGATCACTAAATCAGACGGAACTAAATTTGGCAAGACAGAAGGTGGCGCCGTTTGGTTAGATCCGAAAAGAACCAGCCCGTACAAATTTTACCAGTTCTGGATTAACACTGCGGATGCGGATGTTTACCGTTTCCTGAAATTCTTTACTTTCATGGATATTGAAGAGATTAATGCACTGGAAGAAGAAGATAAAAACAGCGGTAAAGCGCCACGTGCCCAATATGTACTGGCGGAACAAGTGACGGGTATGGTGCATGGTGAAAAAGGTCTTGCCGCAGCGAAGCGTATCACGGAGAGTTTGTTCTCCGGAGCCATTGCTGATTTGACTGAAGATGATTTCGCTCAATTGGCACAAGATGGTATGCCGGCCATTGAACTTGAAAAAGACGCTGACCTGCAACAAGCGCTGGTCACAGCCGAATTTGTTCCTTCCCGCGGGCAGGCTCGTACTATGATTAGTTCTAATGCGGTTTCCATCAACGGTGAAAAACAATCCGAACCGATGTATGTCTTTGCCGAGAGTGATTGTTTGTTTGGGCGTTATAGTTTGTTACGTCGTGGCAAGAAACATTATTGCCTTATCACTTGGAAATAACTAATTAATATATTATTAAGGGCAACAATCATGTTGCCCTTAATGTATCTGGCATCTTTATAAAAAAATAGGTTTCCATAATAGTGATACACTCAAATTATTAGGATGCTTTACTCCTTGCGCTGCGAGGAGTAAAGCAGTGATCGACAATTTTGGAATGCTATTTATTATCTATCCATAAATCAAAAATAATAAACCAGGCCTTATCATGAACAATGTTCTTTCAATTCAGTCTCATGTTGTCTTTGGTCATGCAGGAAACAGCGCGACTGTTTTTCCAATGCGTCGTATGGGGGTGAACGTATGGGCATTAAATACAGTTCAATTTTCAAACCATACCCAATATCCTCAATGGCGTGGTTGTGTGATGCCGCCGGAACATTTGACTGAAATTGTGCAGGGAATTGGTGAAATTCATAAACTGGCCTCCTGTCATGCAGTCTTGAGTGGTTATATTGGTTCTGCGGAGCAGGGGAATGATATCCTTGATATCGTGAAGCAGGTTAAAAAAGCCAATCCTGATGCCTGGTATTTCTGTGACCCTGTCATGGGACATCCAGAAAAAGGATGTATCGTTGCTCCTGGGGTTGCTGAATTCTTCTGTGAAAAGGCATTACCTGATAGTGATATTATCGCACCTAATTTGTTGGAACTTGAAACACTGACTATGCGGAAAATTGGCAGTGTAGAACAAGCTATATCCGCAGCTCGTGAGTTATGTGAAAAAGGTCCTAAAATTGTATTGGTTAAGCATTTAAGCCACGCAGGTTATCAGGCAGATTGTTTTGAAATGCTTTTGGTGACGAAAGAACATAGTTGGCACGTTAGCCGTCCATTAATTGATACAGGGGCACGTCAGCCCGTTGGTGTTGGTGACCTAACCAGTGGTTTGTTTCTCGTTAATCTGTTGAAAAGCCCATCTTTAACAAATGAGGCACTGCAAGCGGCTTTAGAACATGTTGCAGCTGCAGTCTATGAAGTGATGTTGGAAACGCAAAAGAGTGAGGAATATGAATTACAGATTGTTGCTGCGCAAGATAGGATGGTCATACCAGAACATCAATTTCATGCTGTAAGAATAGACTAACACTGAAAATTGTCCGTGAAATTATGCTTCCGGCATATACCGATGAGTCCCAACCATCATTTATGGGTGGGACTCTCTTTAATATATCGGGGAGTTATTTATTTTAACTCTAGCTCATTCATGGCAGCGATGCTGAAACCACCATCAACATGCAAAATCTCACCAGAAACACCTCCAGCCAGATCTGAGCACAAGAAGGCAGCAGCATTACCGACATCTTCTGTTGTCACAGTGCGGCGAATGGGTGTCACTGCTTCACAGTGTGCCAGCATCTTACGGAAGTCTTTGATACCAGAAGCCGCCAGAGTACGGATTGGGCCAGCAGAAATACCATTGACGCGAACCCCTTCAGTACCCATTGCATTGGCCATATAACGCACGTTTGCTTCCAGAGAGGCTTTCGCCAGACCCATAACGTTATAGTTAGGAATGGCACGTTCTGCACCCAGATAGCTCAAGGTAAGCAGGGCGGAACCTGGATTTAGCATCTTGCGGCAGACTTTCGCCATGGCAACGAAGCTATACGCACTGATGTCATGTGCAATTTTGAAACCTTCACGGCTGACAGCATTCACATAATCACCATCAAGTTGATCAGCCGGTGCATAACCGATAGAGTGAACAAAACCATCGAATTTAGGCCAGACTTTACCCAGTTCAACGAATAATGCGTCGATACTTTCATCTTCAGCCACGTCACATGGCAGAACGATATTTGAATTCAGGGATGCAGCGAATTCTTCGACACGAGGTTTCAACTTGTCATTTTGGTAGGTAAAAGCCAGCTCTGCGCCTTGATCGTGCATTGCCTTGGCAATTCCATAAGCGATAGACAGTTTGCTGGCGACGCCAGTAATGAGAATGCGCTTGCCGGTCATGAAACCCATAGCAGTATCCTTATTGTTCTTTGTGATCAAAATTGTTCTTTGTGATCAAACACCAAAAGTCATGGCAAACGGAAATAACCAATAGCTAGCCATGACTGTGGTATTTATGATGAATAAACACAGATGATTCTACCACGGCGGAGGGAAATGTGGTGAGTTTCCCATGCTGTTCCGAGCAGTGATTAAAATGCATCCAATAAAAACATTAGATGATATCCTGGCGCCATGCTTCGGCAGACAGGGCTTCACCAAAATGGCTGGCTATCAATTTGCGGGTAATATCATGCAACGGAGAGGCCAGAACTTCTGCCGTATTACCACGCTCGACAACTTCCCCTTGGTGCATCACCAGCACCTGATCGCTGATATGTTTCATCATACCGAGATGTTGTGTAACGTAAATATATGAAATATCGTGCCTTTCCTGTAATTCCAGCATCAGGTTAATGATTTGGGAACGCATCGACATATCAAGGGAAGCCAGTGCTTCATCTGCAACAATGATTTGTGGTTGCAATATTAACGCCCGTGCCAACGCCACACGCTGTTTCTGCCCTGATGCGAGCATATGTGGATAATAATTGGCATGATCTGGCAGTAGACCAACCTGACGCAATGTTTGGTTGATGCGTTTTTCCCGTTCAGAGGGGGATAGCTCGGTATTCAGGATTAACGGCATATCCAGAATTTGGCCAATGCGCTGACGAGGATTCAGTGATGTACTGGGGTCCTGAAAAATCATGCGAATGCGCTGGCTGCGATAGCTGTAATCCCCGTAAGACAGTTTATGACCATTAATCAGAATTTCACCTGACGTTGGTTCAATAACCCCCGATAACATTCTTGCTAATGTGGATTTACCGGAGCCATTTGCACCAAGGATAGCCAGTGTTTTTTTCGGTTGCAGGATAAAGCTCACGGGTTTTACGGCGTCAAGATGATGACGGCGAAATAATCCCATTTGATAGCGAAATGTTTTCGTCAGGTTTTTCACTTCCAGTAATGTTTCAACCACTTACGGTTCCTCCATATTCAAAGGGAAATGGCAGGCGAATGTATGGTTCTTAATCACCCGTAATCGTGGGGTTGCAATGCAGGTTTTCTGTGCATAAGGACAGCGTGGTCCTAAACGGCAACCTACCGGCAGATGTTCCAGTGATGGAATAGCGCCAGGCAACGTATTTAGCCTGCTTTTGTGTGGTAACGGACTACCAAAATCAGGAATTGAACGGATCAGTGCTTGCGTATAGGGATGATAAGGTTTCAGCAGCAGCTCATCGGGGGTGGCACTTTCCACGGTTTGACCGCAATACAGCACATTGATGCGTTTGACCAGTTTACTCATCATTTGCAGGTCATGACTGATTAACAGGATGGTCATGTTATTGTTCTGATTCAGGCTCGACAGTAAACGGAAGATTTGCGCCTGTGTCGTGGGTTCCATTGCATTGGTTGGCTCATCAGCAATCAACAATCGGGGTTGATTGGCGAGGGCAATGGCAATCATCACTTTTTGACATTCACCTTCTGTTAATTCATAAGGGTAGCTGTGCATAATGTCATCGTGATCTTTAATACCAACGCGGTGCAATAACTCAATTGCACGGCGTTTTCGCCAGTTAACTCTCTGCCACCAGCGACCCTTATACGTCCATCCAGGAATAGATTGAATGATCTGTTTACCCACGTTTTCTGATGGATCGAGACATGACTGTGGCTCCTGAAAAATCATTGAAATATTGTGACCAATCACCTTACGGCGCTGTCGCGGTGTCAGGCGCAATAAATCAATATCGTTAAAACGGAAACGATCAGCGGTCACTTTGAGGTTATCTTTTGCAACACCACAAATCGCTTTGGCGATCAAACTCTTACCTGAACCTGATTCGCCAGCCAAACCCAGAATTTCACCTTCTGTCAGCGAAATACTCATTCGGTCAACAGCCTTAACGGGACCTTCTGCTGTCATAAATTCAATGGTGAGGTTTCGAATATCAAGTAATGGCATTATTCGACTCCTGCGTTAATCGCGCGGTGAAGGCCGTCACCCAGTAAATTAACCAACAGAACACTCAGCATAATAACGGCTCCGGGCAACATCACAGTCCAGGGGGCGGCATAGATCAATTCTAATGAGCCTCCCAACATGGTTCCCCATTCGGGGGAGGGCAATTGAGCACCCAGATTGAGAAACCCCAGCGCAGCAATATCAAGAATAGCGATGGAGAGAGCACGGGTTAACTCACTGACTATCACCGCCGTGATATTGGGAAGAACAGCGTAGCGTAAAATATGGTAGTTTGACGCGCCGTCCAGACGTGCTGCGATAATGTACTCTTTATCCAGTTCGTCATGTACAGCAGTATAAACGGTACGTACTATTCTTGGCAGTAGTGCCAGCGAAATGGCAATCATGGCATGGTGCAGGCTGGCGCCAACAAAGGCCACGACAATGATAGCCAGTAGCAATGAAGGAATAGCGAGCAAGGTATCAAGAATATGGTTCAGAATGGCCGACTTTAACCCATGAGTCATGCCGGCAAGGCTACCGATGATTAATCCGACAATGGCCGCTGCCGCAGTAGCAACCAATGCACCGCCAAATGTGGATGATGTGCCAATCAATAAACGGCTGAAAATATCGCGGCCAAGATCGTCAGTTCCGAGGAAGAAAGCGACATTGCCGTGATGCGACCATGAAGGTGGCATAAGTTGAGCCATAAATTGTTGATCAAGCCGGTATGGGGCAAGGTAATTTCCTAACAGGCTTAGTGTCATTAAAATTAATACCCCATAAAAACCCATCATTGCCAATATATCCGCATAGAAGAATCGCCAGATAACTTTCGATGGCGACGGCATTTTCTTTTCTCGGTAAAAATTATCTAAGGGCATACCATTCCTTATGCTTCAAGGGATTAGCCATTGCTCCAATAATATCTGTCAGAATATTCACTGAAATAACCAGCGTTCCTATTACCATAACGCCGGCTGAGATTGCGGAATAATCCTGCTGGCGGATAGCAGTGATGAGCCAACGTCCTAAACCTGGCCAGTTAAAGACCTGCTCTGTCACCATCGCTAATGTGAGCATGGTTGAAAATTGTAATCCCAGCTTAGGAATGATGGGAGGCAAAGCGTTATGCAGTAAGTGACGGCGGATGATAGTCAGCCGGGATAGACCCCGTGTTGCTGCTGATTTGATATAGTTTTCGCCTGAAACCTCTTCCGTACTGTTACGCATCAAACGGATAACTTCCGTCGTCGGGGCGACGGCCAGTGTGATAACAGGCAGGATCATATGCAGGATCACACTCATGATCATTTCATTGCGATAAGGTGCTTTGGACAGCCAAGCATCAATCAGGGCGGAACCGGTTACCGGCTCCATCCGATAGAGCAAATCAAACCGTCCCGAAACCGGTAGCCAGCCCAAATAAAGTGAAAAAAGCAGGGTCAGCAGCAAAGCCAGCCAGAAGACCGGAATGGAAAAACCACACAGGGCAAATGTGCTGATAATGATATCGGCTTTTTTGTTGCGCCAGACACCGGCAATAATCCCAAGCGGGATACCGATTAACAACGCGATGGAAAATGAAAGGACACACAGCTCCATCGTGGCAGGAAGCACCGCATACAGTTGCTCAATAATGCGTTCCCCATTAATTCTGGAAATACCAAAATCCCATTGGAGCAAGCTGCGGAAATAGTAGACATAGGCGTCTGACAGCGATGCACCACTCAACGTACCATGAGGGGTGAAATACATCAGGCTGAAACTGATTAATGAAAGAAAAAACAGCGTCACAACCAGAATCAGCAAACGACGTAAGATATAAATAATCATTTGCTTCCCTTATTATTTTCATCGGAAATGTCGGTTTCCTGTTCACGGTAAACTCGGTCAAAGGCGCTATTGCCAAATGGGCTGAGTACCAATCCTTTGATGTTATAACGCGAGATTTGCAAACGCATCGCATAAGCCAGTGGCAAGACGGGTAATTGTTGCGCGAGAATTTCTTGGGCAACATGATAATTTTTGATGCGTGAAGCCAGTTGTTGATTCAATAAGGCTTGACGTAAGGCATCATCAAAAACTGAACTGCACCAACGGCTGAGATTCGTTTGTGACGCAATGGCGGCGCAACTTAATAATGGACGGAAAAAACTATCCGGATCGTTGCTGTCAGTAGACCAGCCTGCCAGTGTCATATCGTGAGTCTTATCCATCAACTGGTTTTCCTGAAAACGGCCTTCGACGGGACGGATAGCGATCTTAATGCCAACTTGTGCCAGATCTGCCTGAATCAGCTCCGCCATTTTCAGCGGGCTTGGATTATAGGCTTGTGAAGCCGTTGGCACCCATAACGTTAACTCCAGTCCACTTAACCCCAGGTTATGTAATATCTGGCGGGATTTTTCAGGATTGTATTCGGTGACTTCAGCACGGTTATCATACGCCCATGATGCACGGGGCAAAATAGAAGCCGCTGTCTCTGCCGTACCATAATAAATGGACTTCATCAGGCGTTGGTTATTGATGGCATAGGCAATGGCTTGGCGAACAGCTAACTGATCCAACGGTGGCTTACTGGTATTAAAAGCCAGATAAGCAATATTCATGCCTGAGCGTAATGTCTGACGTAAATTGGGATCATCATGCAGAATGTTCCACTGGTTAGCATCGGGATAAGCTAATACATCGCATTCCCCGGTGAGCAGTTTTGAGATCCTGCCTGTGCCACCCGCGCCGGTATCTATCACAACCTGTTCCATGCGCGGCTTGCCTTTCCAATAGTTATCATGGCGAACAAGGCGGATAAATTGATCCATCTGATAATCTTCCAGCATGAAGGGACCGGTTCCGACTGGTTTCCAATCTATTTGCCCCTGCCGATTCACTTGCTGCAATTTTTGCGCATATTCCTGCGACAAGATAGGGGCATAATGGGTTGCCAGGTGCCAGAGAAAAGAGGCATCGGGAGCATTGAGGCGAAATTCAACCGTATATTTGTCGATTTTCTCAATATCCTTGACTGAATCACCAAATTGCAAGCTATCAAAATAGGGATAATAACCACCATTAATATCATGATAATAATGTGTTTTATCGAAAACGCGGCGAAAACTGAAAACAACATCATCCGCGTTCATCGTGCGGGTCGGGGTAAACCAATCGGTTGATTGGAAAGCAACATGGTGACGCAGATAAAATCGGTAGGTTGCACCATTGTCCCGAACTTCCCAATCAGCAGCCAGTTCAGGAACCAGACGATAAGTTAGGGGATCGACGCCTAGCAGGCGATTATAAATCTGTGCGGCAAGCGTATCCACGGCCAACCCGCTGATCGCCATTTGGGGATTGAACGTATTCAAATTGCCATTAACACAATAGATAAAGCTGTTTTGCCGTAGGTTCGCTGAAATATGAGACAGGCTTTCTGAGGTGTTGTTTGGCCTCAATTCAGAGCTCGTTTTAATGAATTCTGGGATGGGTTCCGCAAGTGTTTCTGGAGTAGCATTCTTGGCCGCCATCGTCGGGGTGGAAATCAATAAGATGATCCAGTAAATCAAATAGCGCATATAAAATGTCAGTCATAAAAAAGAGTTTGGCTATTGTAACTTAATTGACGCTTTTTACTAAAAACAACGGCCAGATCACGATAGTGAGAAATCTTCTCAAGAAAGTGCTTTACAAAAACAACTGAGAAGCATTATCATTCTCATGTGCTTTCGGAGGGACACCCTGCAATACGAATCCTTGTAATGCTAAAGCTGTCATCTCAGGAAAGGCACGACATTGCTCACATTGCTTCCAGTATTTTATTAGCCGGCTCGGGTGCCGGCTATTTTTTTATCTCCCTATCAATCCCTTGACCTCAGAACGGCTTATCTTTAGTGGTTGCTATTAATGTCGTTATTCACATTAAGATGGTGTTTTTTGACTAACCCGCGTAACTGGTGATAAGTCAAATTAAGTTTGTCAGCCGCTCTTTTCTGATTAAATTGACTCTCTGCCAGAGCTCGTATGATTAAACGCTTTTCGCTATCGTTTTGCCATTGTCTTAAATCGAGAGGTAATTGGGGAAGGAAATAATGGATAGTTTCGCGATTAGCAGGTGGTGGGACAGATTGTTGTGATGAAAAGGGGTTGATAATAATCGTATTTAATTCATTTTCATGATTGCTATGTTGGCCAGCAGCGTGTCGATCAAGAGTATGTCGGTAAATGGAACGTTCGATAACATTTTTTAATTCACGAACATTGCCGGGCCAGTGATAGGAAAGTAACTGTTGCTTGGCCTTGTCCGTAAATCCGGGGAAAAAGGGCAGATCCAACTCACGACACATCTGAATCGCAAAATTCTGCGCCAGTAACATAATATCCTGTTGTCGCTGGCGCAATGGTGGAATGAGAACCACATCAAACGCAAGCCTGTCGAGCAAATCAGCCCTGAATCTCCCGCTGGCAGCCATAGCCGGTAAATCCTCGTTGGTTGCACAAATTAAACGGACATCAACTTGTAATGATTGAGTACCGCCGACCCGCTCTAAGTGGCCATATTCAATGACACGCAGGAGTTTCTCCTGCACTTGCATGGGAGCCGTAGCGAGTTCATCAAGAAACAAAGTTCCGCCATCAGCGCGTTCAAAGCGCCCTTGGTGTTTTGAACGCGCGCCGGTAAATGCGCCGGCCTCATGGCCAAACAGCTCTGAATCAAGCAGATTTTCATTGAGCGCTGCACAGTTCAGTGAAATAAAAGGACCCTGCCAACGCGGAGAAAGATAATGTAAGCGACGGGCAATTAACTCCTTGCCTGTTCCTCGTTCCCCCAGAACTAAAACCGGTTTATTCAACTTAGCCAATGCGGAGACTTGTTCCAAAATTTCAATAAAACAGTTTTCTTCACCTAATAGGTTATCAATAAACTCAGACATGGTATTTTTCGCCAAAAGTTAGTCAATTTAACCAAGTTAGCTGATTGAAATAAAAAAGCAAATAAAAATTAATTAAGTTATTTCAATCAGATAAGTAAACTAAAAAAGTTGGCATGTATCTTGTATTTAATTAAGCGTCTTATCGTGTATTTGGTTTAACCATGCACAGGCATAACATACATACATTCTAATGAAAGAGGTTTATGACTATGGGTATTTTTTCTCGTTTTGCTGATATCGTGAATGCTAACATCTCCTCTTTGCTGGATAAGGCCGAGGATCCACAGAAAATGATCCGTTTAATGGTTCAGGAAATGGAAGATACGCTGGTGGAAATTCGCTCAACTTCCGCCCGTTCGCTGGCAGAGAAAAAGCAACTGTTGCGCCGCATTAATATCGGGGAAAGCCAGATCGATGGCTGGCAAGAAAAGGCTGAACTGGCTCTGAGTCGGGGTAAAGAAGAGTTAGCGCGGGCAGCGTTGATTGAAAAACAAAAAGTCAGTGGCTTAGTTGAAACACTTACCCACGAATTGTCTATTCTGGATGAAACGCTGGAACGCATTAAAGGCGAAGTGACGGAGCTGGAAAATAAATTGACCGAAGCGCGTGCAAGGCAACAATCCTTGACACTGCGCCATCAGGCTGCGGCATCTTCGCGTCAAGTCCGTCGTCAGTTGGATAGCGGCAAAATCGATGAAGCCATGGCACGTTTCGAACAGTTTGAGCGCCGGATAGACCACATGGAAGCGGAGGCAGAAGCGTTTGGGTTAGGTAAAAAGAAATCACTCGAACAGCAATTTGCCGAATTGAAAGCAGATGATGAAATCAATGCACAACTTGCGGCCTTGAAAGCTAAAATGAGTAGCAAAGATCCACAATAATGACACATGTCATACATCACTAAGGAAAGATAATGGCCTATATATTTCTTGGCATCCCGCTGATCATTTTCGTGCTTTTTGTCTTGCCCATCTGGTTGTGGCTGCATTACAGCAACCAGAACAGCCATCGCGGTCAGTTAGGAGACAGCGAAACTCAGCGTTTGGAACAATTGACTGAGAACGCCAGGCGTATGCAGGAACGGATCAAAACGTTAGAAGATATCCTTGACGCAGAACATCCAAACTGGAGACAGTCATAATGTCAAATCAATACCGCCGGAAACTTTATCGTCTGCCAGAGCAGGGGATGGTTAAGGGAGTCTGCGCCGGGCTGGCAGACTATTTTGGCGTACCCGCGCCTCTGATTCGTACTATCACGGTTTTATCACTATTCTTTGGATTATTTGCCATAACAGTATTGGCTTATATTATCTTGACCTTTGTCATGGAGACTGCACCAGCGGGATATTTGACAGAGGAAAAAAATAGCGGGCTATCAGCACAAAGTATGTTGGATAAAGTAGACTATCAATTGAAAACGAACGAAGCGCGTTTGCGTCAAATGGAACGCTATATTACCTCAGAGACTTACAACGTGCGCAGCCGTTTCCGCCAACTCTGAATATGGGCAACCAGAATAGAACGACAGGTGATCTGGTCAGTAACAGCGGAAATAATGGCAAATTTTACCGATGTGACTGGCCGGATAAAACTGATCCACAGTATTCCCATTGAGGAGCAACATGAAACGGTTGCAAAACGAACTGACAGCACTCGTTAATCGTGGAATGGACCGTCATTTGCGACTGGCGGTAACCGGATTAAGTCGCAGTGGAAAAACCGCATTTATCACCTCTTTGGTCAACCAACTCCTGCATGTTCACAGTGGGGCCAGATTGCCACTGTTTTCTGCCGTGCGCGATGGGCGCTTACTGGGTGTAAAACGTGTGCCGCAGCGAGATTTTGGCGTGCCGCGTTTTGCCTATGATGAAAACATGGCCGAATTACATGACACCCCCCCTCACTGGCCGACGCCGACACGTGGCGTGAGTGAAATACGCTTGGCATTGCGCTATCGTTCTGAAAACGCTTTATTTCGTTACCTCAAGGAAACATCCACCCTTTATCTGGAAATCGTCGATTATCCGGGCGAATGGTTATTGGATTTACCCATGCTGGAACAAAATTATCTGGCGTGGTCACGGCATATGTTTGGATTACTGAAAGGGGAAAGAGCAAATTGGGCGAAACCGTGGTTAGCGTTGTGCCAGCAATGTGACCCATTGGCGCCTGCCGATGAAAATTTACTTGCCGGAATCGCTCAGGCTTACACCGATTACCTGCATCAGTGCAAGCAGCAGGGATTGCACTTTATTCAACCCGGCCGTTTTATCTTGCCGGGGGATCTGGCGGGCGCACCGGCGTTGCAATTTTTCCCGTGGCCGGGCATTGACCAAATCGGGGAGCCGCAATTAGCAAAAGCAGGCAAACACACCAACATAGGCATGTTGCGTGAGCGTTTTGCTTATTATTGTGATCAAATCGTTAAGGGGTTCTATAAAGAACATTTCCTCCGTTTTGACCGGCAAATCGTTCTGGTGGATTGTCTGCAACCCTTGAATAGTGGTCCGCAAGCCTTCAATGACATGCAGCTGGCATTGACCCAACTTATGCAGAGTTTTCATTATGGCAAACGAACGCTGTTTCGTCGTTTATTCTCGCCCTGCATCGATAAGCTCATGTTTGCTGCCAGCAAAGCGGATCATATTACGGCCGATCAACATGCTAATCTGGTTTCCCTTTTACAGCAATTAGTACAGGAAGCGTGGCGAAATGCGGCGTTTGAAGGGATCAGCATGGATTGTGCGGGGCTGGCATCGGTTCAGGCAACCGAGGGCGGCATGGTTATTCATCAAGGGGAAAAAATCCCCGCCATCAAGGGAAATCGCTTGTCAGATGATAAATTACTGACATTTTTTCCGGGAGAAGTTCCACAACGCTTGCCAAACAGTGAATTTTGGCAAAAACAAGGGTTTCATTTCGAATCATTCCGGCCAAGGCAAATCAATGCCGATAGCCCGTTACCCCATATTCGCATGGACAGTGCGATGGAATTTTTATTGGGAGACAAATTAACATGACCGAACCCTTGAAACCGAGAAGGGATTTTGACGATCTGGCACAAACATCGTCACCGCCGCCGCTGAAATCAAAACAAGAATTCACCGGGCAGGAAGAAGCATTCTATCCGGCCATGCCAGAGCTGGAAGCGGAAGAGAGAGAAGGTGAATTTGAAGGGGCAGTGAATACCGCACTGAAACCGAAACGCAGTTTTTGGCGAACCGTTTTTTCCGGGGCGGTGCTGCTGTTGGGCGTGAGTGTTGTTGCTCAATGTGTTCAGTGGATCCATCAAGCCTGGCAGCAACAGGATTGGATTGCACTGGGCATGGCTGCGGCAGGCAGCATGATGGTTTTTGCCGGTATCGGCAGCGTAATCAGGGAATGGCGGCACCTTTACCAGTTGCGCCAGCGTACAGAAGAGCGGGATATGGCGAAAACATTATTGCAAAGTCATGGCATAGGTAAAGGCAGGCAATTTTGTGAAAAACTGGCCGAACAGGCGGGTATCGGGCAACAACATCCGGCATTGCAACGTTGGCAGGCGGTCTTGCATGAAACCCACAATGATCGTGAAATTGTCATGCTGTACAGCCAATGTGTTCAGCCAGTCCTGGACAGGCAGGCGAAAAAAGAGATCAGCCGTTCTGCGGCGGAATCGGCGTTAATGATCGCGGTCAGCCCATTGGCGATTGTGGACATGGCCTTTATTGCGTGGAGAAATATTCGCCTCATTAATCGCATTGCCGCAATTTATGGCATCGAATTAGGCTATTTCAGCCGCATCCGCTTATTTCGCTTAGTCCTGCTGAACATTGCCTTTGCCGGGGCATCAGAATTAGTGAGGGAAGTGGGCATGGACTGGTTGTCACAGGATATTGCGGCGCGCCTTTCTGCACGTGCTGCACAAGGGATCGGTGCCGGGTTGCTGACGGCGCGTTTGGGTATCAAAGCGATGGAGCTGTGTCGCCCCTTGCCGTGGATTGATGGCGATAAGCCGAAATTAGGGGATTTTCGTTACCAGTTGCTTGCTCAGCTTAAAAGTACGTTACCAACGAAACACAAAGGGGCAGCCAAGGACACCGATAACAGCAAGTAGCCCAAAATAGCCAATGAATGGTGACTGTTATCCCAGCTTGACACCTGACTTTCTTGTAAACTTTTGCTGACAAGGGCTTCATCTCTTGAAGCGTAACAGGTAACATTTCAGGCGGTTAAGAACATCGTGTCAATAAGGTCAGAAAAATGCGATTGGAAGTGACTTGTCAGGATCGAATCGGGTTAACCCGCGAATTACTTGATTTACTGGTTTTACGAAATATTGACCTGAAAGGAATTGAAATTTCTCCTGCACGTCGTATTTACCTTAATTTTACTCAAATTGACTTCACTATTTTCCGTGGCTTGATGGCAGAAATTCGCCGTATCAATGGTGTCATTGATGTCAGGACGGTGGCCTTCATGCCGTCAGAGAAAGAGCACAGAGCGATGTGGACACTGTTGGAATCGGTGCCTGAGCCTATCTTTTCTATTGACCTGAAAGGCAATATTGAATTGGCTAACTCCGCGGCTTTGGCACTGTTTGGTTGCAGTAAAGAAAAAATTAACCAAAAAAACATTGGCCATCTGATCAGCCATTATCCTTTCCTGCGCTGGCTTGAAAGTGAGCATCATCAACCCCATTCGGCCCAACTCGCCATCAAGGGGCAAGATTACGGGATGGATATTATCCCGATGCAGTTAACGGATGAAAGCCAGGCCATTAAGTGTGTCGGGGCGGTGATTATGTTACGTGCGGGCGGTGAACACCATTCAACGGTGCATATTGCGTCGCCACATAAACCATTAACCGTCAATGATGACGGCGCGTTTGAACACATTATTGCGGTCAGCCCCAAAATGGTTCATGTCGTTGAGCAGGCACGTAAAATGGCAATGCTTGATGTTCCCTTACTGCTTATCGGTGAAACAGGGACGGGGAAAGATGAATTTGCTAAAGCCTGTCATTTGCGCAGCGCAAGGGGAAAACAGCCGTTTCTGGGGTTAAATTGTGCCTCCATGCCGGATGATGTTGTCGAAAGTGAGCTGTTTGGCTATGCGGCGGGCGCCTATCCCAATGCGCTGGAAGGCAAAAAAGGCTTCTTCGAACAGGCGAGTGGCGGTACGGTTTTATTGGATGAAATCGGTGAAATGTCGCCACAGATGCAGACTAAATTACTGCGTTTCTTAAATGACGGCACATTTCGCCGGGTCGGTGAAGAGAATGAAGTGAAAGTGAATGTCCGCATTATCTGTGCCACGCAGAAAAACTTAGTTGAGTTAGTACAAAAAGGGGCATTTCGTGAAGATCTCTATTATCGGCTGAATGTTTTAACCATCACCATCCCCCCTTTGCGGGAACGTCAGGCGGATATCATGCCATTGACGGACTATTTTATTACCCGCTTTGCGCAAGAACAGGGCTTGCAGAAACCTCAATTTTCTGCCGATCTAGCGCCATTTTTGTGTGGTTATCATTGGCCGGGCAATGTCAGGCAGCTTCGCAATGCCATATATCAGGCATTGACCCAACTTGAGAGCAGCAAACTCAGCCCACAGGATATTCAGTTACCTGATCTGGACGCTGAGGTAACTTTTAATGAAGATATTCTGGTGGGCTCTTTGGATGACATCAGCAAGCGTTTTGAACGTTCAGTACTGACACGTCTTTACCGCCACTATCCCAGTACCCGCAAGCTGGCAAAACGGCTGGGGGTTTCTCACACTGCAATAGCGAATAAATTACGTGAGTATGGTTTAAGTGGTAAAAAACACTCAGTTGAATATGAAGATGATGAATAATCAGTAAGATTGACGGCTTTTAACTATTCAGCCAGAGATGATCTCTGGCTGAATGATCGAATATTGATAATTTTTTCATATTCGATATTGGCAGGCGTCTTTCCCAAAGAGGGATCATCTATGATGAACATCGCTACGATGCTTTGGGCGTTATGGCCACCTCAGTCCATCAACCGAAACTGAAACTCACCTTGTTCGAGAGAAACTTGCAGTTGATGATATTGCTGATCATTCACGTTAGCAGAGAGCAAAAGTTGGCTGATCTGAGGTAGCAGGGAGTTGGTCAGGATGGCATCGACCATGCGGCCACCCGATTCGATTTCGGTACATCGGTCAACAATATATTCAATCAGGGCATCATCAAAGCTCGCGACAATATCATGGTTTTCCCGTAAGCGTTTTTTGATTCGGTCTAATTGCAGATGAACAATGCTTGCCATCACCTTATCACCCAATGGATAGTAGGGAATGACAATCAAACGCCCCAGCAGGGCGGCAGGAAAGACATGCAGTAAAGGTTTTCGTAGGGCGGTAGTCAGTTTTTCCGGATCGGGGAGGGAATTCTGTTGTAAATAGAGCGAACTGACTAAATCCGCGCCAACATTGGAGGTCAGGATAATAATCGTATTGCGAAAATCAATGTGGCGGCCTTCACCATCTTCCATCCAACCTTTGTCGAAGACCTGAAAGAAAATCTCATGCACATCAGGATGAGCTTTTTCAATTTCATCCAGTAACACCACACTGTAGGGACGCCGCCGCACGGCTTCGGTCAATACGCCTCCTTCACCGTAGCCCACATATCCCGGCGGGGCACCTTTCAACGTGGATACCGTATGGGCTTCCTGAAATTCACTCATATTGATGGTAATCAGATTTTGCTCCCCGCCATACAGCGTTTCCGCCAGTGCCAGCGCGGTTTCGGTTTTACCGACCCCGGAAGGGCCACAGAGCATAAACACACCAACCGGTTTATTGGGGTCATCCAATTTAGCCCGTGATGTGCGCACCCGTTTCGCAATTAATTCCAAAGCATGGTATTGCCCGATGACACGTTGGTTGAGGGTATCCGCCAAGCGCAGTACCGCATCAATTTCGTCTTTTACCATGCGGCTAAGTGGGATACCCGTCCAGTCTGATATCACGGCAGAAACAACATTGCTGTCTACCGAAGCAAAAATCAGCGGGGTTTCTCCTTGCAACGTTTTTAATTGCTGTTGTAATGCCAGCAGCTCAGTATGCCGGGCATGGATATCATCATGTTGCTGTTGATGAAATGGTTGTTCATGCAGTTGGGCTTGCAGTTGAATAATTTTATCGGTCAGTGTGCGTTCTTGTTGCCAGCGGTTTTCCAACTCAATACGCTGTTCTTCCAATATGGCCAGCTCATCAAGGATGAATTCTGACCGTTGTGGGTTGCCGATCCCGACTTTTGATTCCCGTTCAACAATAGCTAATTCAATCTTCAACGCCTCAATCTGATGCCGGCAATTTTCCAATTGCGGAGGTTCGGCGTGTTGGCTAATGGCAACTCTGGCGCAAGCAGTGTCCAACAGAGCCACCGCTTTATCCGGCAACTGGCGGGCGGGAATATAGCGATGAGAGAGGCGTACCGCAGCGTCAACGGCTTCATCCAGTAACAGGACATGGTGATGTTTTTCCAGCGTTTTGACCAGGCTACGCAGCATCAAAAGGGCTTTGGTTTCATCGGGTTCATGAATTTGGACGACTTGGAAACGACGGGTAAGGGCAGGATCTTTTTCAATATGTTTCTTGTATTCTGACCAAGTGGTCGCGCCAAGTGTGCGTAACTGGCCTCGTGCCAATGCCGGTTTTAGCAAATTGGCCGCATCACCGGTTCCCTGTTGCCCGCCTGCGCCTATCAGCGTATGGATTTCATCAATAAACAGAATGATGGGGATCGGGCTGGATTGCACTTCGTCAATGACTTTGCGCAGACGGGATTCAAATTCCCCCCTGATCCCGGCACCTGCCTGTAACATGCCGATATCCAGTAGCCAAAGTTGAACATGTTGCAGAGGGGGAGGAACTTCATTGGCTGCGATCCGCAGCGCCAATCCTTCAATGACTGCGCTCTTTCCCACCCCGGCTTCGCCGGTCAACAAGGGATTATTTTGGCGGCGGCGCATCAGAATATCGATAATCTGGCGGATCTCTTCATCACGCCCTGATACCGGGTCAATCTCACCATTGCCAGCCCGCTCGGTTAAATCTTGCCCATATTGCCGCAAGGCACTCTCAGTGGTGGGCTGTTTTATGGCTTGGGAAGGGGAGGATGATAGGTTGGGTGAGAGTCCACGCTCTTGTGCTTCATCGCTGCTGCCACAGATCGCGTTGAAATTATCGACCAGCGTATCGGCATTAATGTGTTCAAACTGTGGGG
>NZ_JAQRFJ010000110.1:0-4503 GCF_028599065.1 Xenorhabdus sp. PR6a
CAGCTCACGCACTTCCATTTCAACCAGTTCCAGCAGCTCTTCATCATCAACCATGTCACATTTGTTCAGGAACACGATGATGTAAGGAACGCCTACCTGACGGCCCAGCAGGATGTGCTCACGCGTCTGTGGCATTGGGCCATCAGTGGCAGCAACTACCAGGATCGCGCCGTCCATCTGGGCAGCACCGGTGATCATGTTTTTCACGTAGTCGGCGTGGCCTGGGCAGTCAACGTGCGCGTAGTGGCGAGTTGGAGTATCGTATTCTACGTGAGAAGTAGAGATGGTGATACCACGCGCTTTTTCTTCTGGTGCGTTATCGATCTGGTCGAATGCACGCGCGTTACCGCCGTAGGTTTTCGCCAGAACGGTGGTGATTGCAGCAGTCAGGGTAGTTTTACCGTGGTCAACGTGGCCGATAGTACCAACGTTAACGTGCGGTTTTGAACGTTCAAACTTTTCTTTAGACATTAGGTTGTCCCTCTAAGACACGGAATCGGTGGTTTCACCACATCAACCAAGCAATTGCTTGTGAGATATTTACAGGAAGAAAATCAGGAGGCAAGGACAGGGGAAGTGGTGCTGATAGGCAGATTCGAACTGCCGACCTCACCCTTACCAAGGGTGTGCTCTACCAACTGAGCTATATCAGCACATCTTGGAGCGGGCAGCGGGAATCGAACCCGCATCATCAGCTTGGAAGGCTGAGGTAATAGCCATTATACGATGCCCGCGTGAACTCGGCTACCTGACTTTAATCAGCTGTATACTGTACTTCAAGTGTTTTGTCTAGAGTATAACTCGAGCAGAACACTCAAGATTAAAACTGGTTAATGGTGGTGGGGGAAGGATTCGAACCTTCGAAGTCTGTGACGGCAGATTTACAGTCTGCTCCCTTTGGCCGCTCGGGAACCCCACCTTTCCAAATTTTTAATGGTGCCGGCACCAAGAATCGAACTCGGGACCTACTGATTACAAGTCAGTTGCTCTACCATCTGAGCTATGCCGGCATCAAGTGCTGCGCATTCTAGGAAGAGTTGGCCCACGATGCAACAAAAAAATTGCTTTTTTTGTTCTTTCGCTCACAAAACAGCCGCTTTCAATACTATTGGTGTTTTTTTAAATAGATTAAGCTTAAATATCCGACAATAAACTCTTAATACGAGAAGAGTCAATAAATGCACCTACCAATTATTTTTTGAAAATTATTTGTATTATCCTAGATTTCTTCCTTTTAAAAAAGAAACAGGCAGCCAGAACAGCCGCAGTAACGGTACAATTTTTTTACATTTTTGTATTTACCATCAAAAAAAATTACTAAGATCATAAAAAATTCTACGCCTACGATAACGCAACCTATATGATGAGCTTTATTTTTTGTCGGATACGGGTGTTCTTCAACAACCTGTCCAACCTGCATAGACAGGCAGATGTTGGCTTATGAATAAGAAAGAATCTTTTTTGACGACTCCATATTTACAATTTGAACGTGAACATTGGGCAACATTGCGTGACTCGGTGCCTTTAACATTAACAGAAGAAGAAGTTGCTGCTTTAAAAGGGATTAATGAAGAAATCTCAATAGATGAAGTAATTGAGATCTATCTTCCATTGTCACGTCTACTTAATTTTTATATTAGTTCCAATTCACGGCGACAGGCTGTTCTTGAACAGTTCCTGGGAACAGATGAACAAAAAATACCTTATGTTATTGGTATCGCAGGCAGTGTTGCTGTCGGGAAAAGCACGACTGCCCGCTTATTACAGGCATTACTAAGCCGTTGGCCAGAACATCGCCGTGTCAAGTTAGTGACAACGGACGGTTTTTTGCACTCCAATAATGTATTAAATGAACGTGGTTTAATGAAAAAAAAGGGGTTTCCTGAATCCTATGATATGCGTAGCTTGGTTAAATTCGTCGCTGATATCAAATCAGGTGCCGAAAAAGTTACTGCACCAGTATATTCTCACCTGAGCTATGACATTGTTCCTAATGAACAACTTATTATCGAAAAGCCAGACATTCTTATTCTTGAAGGTTTAAACGTATTACAAAGTGGCATGGATTACCCACATGAACCACATCATGTATTTGTTTCTGATTTCGTTGATTTTTCTATTTATGTTGATGCATCAGAAGAATTACTCGAACAATGGTATGTCAGCCGTTTTCTCAAGTTTCGACAAGGTGCTTTTTCCGATCCTGATTCTTACTTTCATAATTATTCTAAGCTAACGACAGAAGAAGCGATAAAAGTGGCATCAAGCATTTGGCGGGAAATTAACGGCTTAAACTTACAGCAAAACATCTTACCAACGAGAGAACGGGCTAGCTTGATTATGACGAAAGGAATCAATCACACAATTGAAAGCGTCAGATTAAGGAAATAAAACAGAAGCCGGAAATATTTCCGGCTTTGTATTCAACAACCTCTCAAGGATATTTCGCCACCAATATAAGGCGTAACAACGCCATTAATATCAAGTAACAGAGCTCCTTGTTGATCTATTCCACGGGCTATTCCATAAATTTCTTGATCACCAATAATTAATTTCACCGGACGATTAATAAAATTATCTAATTCAAACCAACGAGGAATGAAAGAAGCTAATCCTTCGTTTTCAAATTGAATTAATGCTTCTTTAAGTTCTACCACGATTTCAGCAACCAATTTATTCCGTTCAATAACCGTTCCTGATTGCTGTAAATTAGTCCAATTTTGGTTAATTGATGTCTGTTGATCGCTACTCATCGAAATATTCATACCTATTCCGATCACAACATGGGCTGCATCCCCCGTTTTTCCCGTCAATTCAACCAATATTCCAGCTAATTTTTTATCGTCCAGATATAAATCATTTGGCCATTTTACTTTTACTCTTTTTGCTCCTTGGCGATTAAGAACTTCTGCAATGACGATACCAACCACTAAACTTAAGCCTATCGCTGCTGCTGGCCCTTGTTCCAAACGCCAGTACATGGATAGATACAAGTTTCGACCAAACGCAGAAACCCACTTCCTACCACGGCGCCCTCTGCCTGCATACTGATATTCAGCAACACAGGCATCTCCCGAATCAAGTTCTGCTGACTTCTCCAGAATATATTGATTTGTGGAATCAATGACAGGTATCACTTCAATGTGATTATTAGGAAGATAGCTTTCGATAAGCTCTTTATCCAGAAGATTCATTGGGGCAGGGAAACGATAACCTTTACCTGAGAGAGTTAGAATCTCGACTCCCCATTCACGAATAGTTTGAATATGTTTATTGATTCCTGCACGGCTCATTCCCAATTCTTGACCAAGTTGCTGGCCTGAATGAATTTTACCATCAGATAACACTCTAATTAATTTTAATGGGATACTAATATCTTTCATGAAATACATTCCACTGCGTCTATCTCACCTTCACTGCCAATGAAGCGTACTTCAGGCTCTAAGAAGATATTAAATTTTTCTGCGACCTTGTTACGCACATAAGCAGCCAAGGCAATGATATCTTGTCCTGTTGCATTATCTTTATTAATCAATACCAATGCTTGTTTCGTGTGTACAGCGGCTCCACCAATAACATAACCCTTCAATTGGCATTGTTCGATAAGCCAACCCGCTGCAATCTTTATGTTATGCTCATCATGAGGATATTGAGGACAGTCAGGGTATTCAGATTTAATTCTGTATGCTAACTCGATCGATACAATAGGGTTTTTAAAGAAACTTCCAGCATTACCCATCAGCGCAGGATCGGGTAATTTATTCTGGCGCATTTCACACACAGCATCGAATATCTGTTTTGGTGTGACCTTTTCCTGTGAGAATTGGGCTAAGGCACCATAAGTTAAGATGGGTTCCCATTTTTTATTCAATCGTAAACCGACTGCTGTGATAACATAATCATCTTTATACTGATGTTTAAAAATGCTATCCCTATAAGCAAACTGGCACTCATTCGCCGTCAAACGCATTGAATTACCTGTTTTTAGTTCAACAAAATCCACATACTCACAGACTTGTTTAAATTCAATTCCATATGCACCAATATTTTGGATTGGAGCAGAACCAACATTGCCGGGGATCAAGGCTAAATTTTCTAAGCCATAGATCTGTTGATTAAATAAATACGTAATCAATTCATGCCAATTTTCACCTGCGCCAGCATGAACATGCCAGGCTGTATCAGACTCTTGTATATTAATACCAAGAATGCGGTTTAGAATCACAGTACCTTTAAAATTTTCGGTGAAAAGAACGTTACTTCCTCCTCCCAACAATAAAATAGGATGATCCTTTTCCATTGCTTCTTGCCATAAGGTCAGAAGAGATTCAATAGAGGTGGCTATACCGATATGATCGGCGCAGGCTGAAATGCCAAATGTGTTGAACGCTTTTAGTTGGGTAGATTGACAAACAGACATTCACTTCAAGCTCAATAGGTAATTTAAGTCGTAGTCTATCAGACTCTATATTTGAAAGGTAAGTTTGAAAGAAAAGTAAGTCA
>NZ_JAQRFJ010000111.1:0-4493 GCF_028599065.1 Xenorhabdus sp. PR6a
AAACCTATGACAGAAGCTTTGGAGAGAGCTGAAGCATACAGGCAAGCAGGTGCTGATGCTATTCTTATTCACTCAAAGAAAAATACTGCAACTGAAGTATTTGAATTTTCTCAACATTGGAAAGGAAAATTACCTCTATTTGCAGTTCCAACAAAATATTACAACACAAAATATTCAGAATTTATTTATTATGGTATTGACAATTTAATCTGGGCCAATCATCTTATAAGAAGCTCTATTTATAGCATGAAAAGAACCGCAGAAAGAATCTACAATGAAAAATCTCTTATAAATGTCGAACACAATGTTTCAACATTAGAGGAGTTATTTGAATTAACTAACGAAAGGAATATAAATAAATTGGAAAAATTATATAACCCTTCAAATTAAAAACAGAAATAGATTTAAAAAATCATTCACATTACATATCCTTTTTATCATGGGTATAACTTCTACACTCGACTAAAATATGGAAAATTAAATGACTAGAATTGCAATAATCGGTGGTGGTCCTAATAGTATGTACCTTCTTAATGGTCTATTAGGCGTACTAAGTGAGAATCCAAAACAAAGACTAAATATAACACTATTTGATAAATATGGTGACTTTGGTTCTGGTTGGGCTCATTCCCCACGGCAGCCTAAAACCAGCATGCTAAACCGTATCGTTGGCCAGCTTGCTTACGCTCCCGATAAATCTAATAATATATGTGGATTTTTTCCAAAATCAACCAATATAACGTTCAATGAGTGGTGTAAAAGAAAATATACTCTTACACAGGATGAAAGATATAATAAAAATCCAGATGAATTCCCTACGCGTGAATTATATGGAGAATCATTAAAAGAAATTTTCTATGCACTAGTCAATGAATTATTGGCGACTAGGGCTGATATAAAACTTATAAAAGATGAAGTCAATGGTATAAAAAAAGAATCCGGTAGTCTATACAAACTCAGTACAATGACCAACTCAAAAACTCACATTTTTGATATTGTAATTCTAGCCACTGGACATCAAGAATTGAAGGACAACCTAGTTCTGTCCAAGCAATTAAAAACATGCATAGAGTATTACAATTTTGCTTATCCTCTATTTGATGTGCCACAATGGCAAGAAAAACGAATTGGTATTATAGGAATGGGGCTTACGGCCATTGATATAATGCTTTACTATACCGAAAATAAAGGAGGGAAGTTTATCCGTGAAAATAATCAACTAAAATATAAGCCGTCAGGAGAAGAACCCAAAAAGATCTTCGCACTTAGCCGATCAGGATACTTCACCTACAGCCGTCCACATAATTTCAAAGAAATTGATTTACAAAAATATGAACACAACGGTTATTTTTACACGCGTCAACTTGTGGACAAACTTCGTGAACAATTAGGTGCTCCTTCCCACTCGGATAGTTCTCCCGTCAACCATTCGAAGCAGCTAGATTTTGATCGCCATATTTTTCCCGTACTGCTACTGGAACTCAAACTATGTTATTACCGAATTCTATTTGGTCAGGAAATATTAGAGCTCATGCTCGAACAAACTCGGCCATTAGTGGATAATTTTAGTTCTAGCCATAACCAACACAACATGCAAAAAGATACGGCAATTGAATTCTTAACTAAAGCTGTCGATATTTTGGCTAGAGAGACTGTTTTCAAGATTAGACGTTATCTTAATGATCAAACCACTACTTTTATCCAACATGTCACCATAGAATCCGCAGTTAAACGATTTGTCCATGTTGTTTATGGTCAGCAAGTTGCAGAAAGTGGCAATATTATTCAGGTAGTTCAACAACTCCCATCAATGGGCAGCCCTTGGGGACATAGTACCGAACCTGAAGCACATTTGTTCAATTGGGATTTCATTGTCGATCCCATTACACATATGAATTTTAGTCCGAATACACCGTACCGTGACAGACTTCTTCAGTTCATGGAATTAGATCGTCTACAGTCAGAACAAGGTAATCTAGATAATCCATATAAAGGCGCTTGTGATGACGTTTTCCGAGATTTGCGTCAATGTGTTGTTTATGCTGTTGACTTTGGGGGAATTACCCCTGCTTCTTATCACTGGATGCTGAAAGATTTCTATGCTGTACATAACCGTGCGGCCAACGGTAATTGCATTGAACTCATGGAAAAAATTGAAGCTCTTATTGAAGCAAATATTGTCGATGTCACTTATGCCAAATCAAATATCCAGATCGATGATAATATCGTCTATCTTCATAGCCTGAGCGATCCTGGAAATTTAACGACACTTGACACCATGATCGATGCTAAATTACATAATTTCGATGTCAAAAAAGCCAAAGGCCAACTATTTACCAATCTCCTTAACGAAGGCATAGCATCCTGCTGGATTCATAAGGATCAGAATGGCGTTGAATATCCCATATCAAGTTTTAATATCACACGTGAATTCCAGTTTATTAATTGTCATGGAGAAAAAGAGCTGGTGTTCTGTATAGGCCAACCCTCAGAAGGAATTATGTTCTTTCAAAATGGCTCTATTCGTCCAAATGTTAATCACCATGTCGCTAATGACGTGTTAGCCTGTATCAATGCAGTGAAACGGGAATTGAGCAATACCAACAAATTTGGTACAGAATCATCACTGAATAAGCAAAAAATAATCCCTTAACATAAAACCAAAATGTAAGCCTAGGCTACAGCTTTACAAGTGACAACATTATCCCATTGCCAACGTAGCGATGGGTATTTAACACTGAGGTTTATTATGAGCTATATGTACCCGTTTAAAGGATTTTCCCCAGATTTACCTAAAATAGTTTCAGGAAAAGGAATATGGTTATTTGATGAAAATGGCAAGGGATACATTGATTCCTCGTCTGGCCCAATGACTGTCAACTTGGGCCATTGCCACCCAACAGTGATTGAAGCAATAAAAAATCAAGTTGAACGTCTTCATTTTGCATATCGTTTTCATTTTCGCAGTAATGAACCAGAAACTCTATCATTACGTTTAATCCAATTATCAGATGACAACAAACGCTATGCTTTTTTTCTCAACGGAGGTTCAGAAGCATCAGAAGCGGCATATCGTATTGCATTAGATTATTTTCGTTATAAAGGGCAAGAAGGCAAAATTTATGCACTGGGACGAGAAATAACCAATCATGGTAACACAATCCAATCTCTTAGCTATGGAGATGACCGAGCTCGCAGACATAATTTATTGGGCAATTCTCTTGACCCAGTAACCAGTAGCGTAAAATTGACACCCTGCTATTGCTTCCAATGCCCATTGAATAAGTTACCTGACAGTTGCCAACTTGAATGTGTTACTGAATCACTAAATACTATTGATAAATTCGGATCTGAACGTATTGCGTGTGTTTTTATTGAACCAATTACTGCATCATCCGGTGGAGCCTTGGTTCCACATAAAAAATATATGCAAGCACTGAAGAATGGCCTTCAAGAACGAAACATTCTCCTAATAGCTGATGAAATTGTCACTGGCTTGGGACGTACCGGAGAATGGTTTAATATGAAAACATGGGGCGTTGAATCAGATATTACGGTGATCGGGAAAGGCCTTGGCGCAGGTTTCTCCCCCATTTCAGGGCTATTGATCTCAGAAGAAATAGGCCACTTGCTAGCATCTCAATCAACTCCACATTTTATCGGTCATACCTATTCTGGTAACCCACTATCAACTGGTGTAGCTCTATCGGTTTTAGACGTATTAACAAACGAAATTGGCATGCATGATATCAAAACCAAAGGTGAATATTTCGGCTTATTACTGAATGAGATGTTATCCGATATTCCTTGTATTCTAGATATCCGTGGACAAGGGTTACTTTGGGCAATTGAAACAAACCTCCATCAAAGTATGAGCGCAAAATTCATACCATCAGGACACAAGCATAGCATTAACCTCTATGCTTGCCGCTCTTCTGGAAAACATAAAGATTCACTCACCTTACTGTTCACCCCACCATTTATCATTACCCAACATGAACTATACGAATTAGTATCCCGAGTTAGAAAAGTATTCAGAGATAACCTATGAAAAATAGAAACGTGATTTTGTATAGCGCTGGAATCAATATTGATGAAGGAGTGACATATCATCCTCGCATTGATGAAGAAGTTAACTCTTTATTACCTTTATTAAATACAAATAAAGCTATTTCCCTCCTAAACCATCAAGGAGATTTTAAAAAAAATAGTGCTAAACAAACACCTTATATAGCCCAAATACTTTCCCAGAGGCTGCAACGAAAAGTTGACTATTTTGAACATTGCGTCGGCGAAGAGGCAATAAAACGTGCTAACCAGATGCAACCAGGAGATATTATCTTATTCAGCAATACCCGACTATATCCAGAAGAACAAGACAACAATATAAATTTCGCAAAACAATTATCTCAATTAGGTAATGAACTTATCATTGGTGGTTTTTGCAAGTTACACCGTGAAAACGCGTCAAATACCGCAATTAAAAATTTTTT
>NZ_JAQRFJ010000112.1:0-4186 GCF_028599065.1 Xenorhabdus sp. PR6a
GTCCTCGCACTGTTTCCAGCTCACCATATTGAAGTAAGCCTCACGGGCAGAAACCCAGATATTCAGGTGCTTGGTCTTAAAGACGCTGGCTAATCGCGGGTTGTTCAGGGCGCGCTGTTGCTGACTGAGCAAAAAGTCCGCATAGACTGACACGCCCATATTGGGATTGGCCTTGCGGAGTACGTCCGGGGAAGTCCAGTCATCCCCCTCGTCCACCGTGTAGATCACCCCGAACAGCTCATCGTTGGGTACATTGCCGGACAGCATTTCAATCACTTCACGGCGCTTGTCATAACAGGGACCTTCAATGTTGTAACCTGCCGTGGTGATCCCCCACATCAGGGGCTGACGCCGCGCTCCCATCCCGGTGAGCATGGTGGTATACAGATCGTCGGTATCGTGTTCATGGTACTCATCGACAATCGCGCAACTGGGGGACTGCCCGTCGCCGGGGTTGCCAATCAGCGGTTCAAACCTTGCCCCGTCTGCCGGGCGGTTCAGGTTGGAGGCATTCACTTCTATGCCGAACGCCTCAACCAGCATCGGGGTACGCTTGCACATCAGCCGGGCAGGCCGGAACACTTCCCATGCCTGCTTCTCCGTGGTCGCACCGGAGTAGACCTCCGCCCCGAACTCGTCATCACAGGTAAAGCAATAGAGCGCCACCCCCGCCGAGATGGCAGACTTGCCATTTTTACGGGGGATCTCTGTGTAGACTTCACGAAAGCGGCGTAACCGGCTGCCTTTATGCACCCAGCCAAATACCGAGCAGACGATAAACAACTGCCACGGCTCCAGTGTGATCGGCATCCTCTTAAAGGCCCATTCGCCCTTGGTGTGGGGCAGTAGCTGAATGAATTTGGCAGCACGTTCGGCCAGGTCCTTGTCAAAGCGGTACTTGAAAGCTTTACCCTTCTCTTTCGCTAAATCATCCAGATGGCGCTGACAAGCCTCTTTGACAGAACGCCCGGTCTCAATCTTGCCGCGCACCACATCCCGGGCATATTGATTAGCCGCATTGACATTCAGATAGGATTTACGGCTCATGATGAAATCATCCTCATAAACGGGTTGTCCGTTTTGGCCTTGCCTGCCGCCCCGATCAGGCGCTGACGGCTGCTCGGATCTAAGCCCAGCATCGCGCCCGTTCTGTCCATATCAGACTCCTGCTCTTTTTTGGCTGTTAAATCTGGATTTTTTACCGGTCCGCCCGTCGCGCCAATCAGTCGGGTGCCGTCGCGTTTTATATCAACAACCAACTGCCGCCAAAACTGATACGCCACACACCAGCGCTCAAGAACCGCCAAATCGGTAATGCATAAAATTCCCTGACCACAAAGCTCTTTCGTGGTCAGTTCCCACATCACCACCGCCAATGACATCCCGTTTTCGGCAAACCAATCCGGGGGTGATACACCGGACAGTGGCGTAAAGCTCGGTTCATCCCGATTCAACTTGCGCTTGCCGGGATTGCCTGCCAGTGCTTTTCGTGCCGTCGGCTTGGGGCGACGGCCTGACTTGCCCGCCGTGCCGGCCATATTCAGAACCTCCTGTATTCAGAAAGACAGTGAAAGGCGAGGAAATATCACCCGATTTAAAGTTCATTTTTCGCGGGGATAAAAATTGTCCCTAAGCGACGGTCCCCTGAGGCGAGAGTGGCAGGGATTTGACTCGCCCCTCCCGTTGCGTGACTATACATATGAGGAATGATTACTTTTGGAAATTAATATTCACTCAACCTTTATCGTAATCGCTCCGTGGCTGTCTTTTGTCTATGGCAGGCTTCACACAATAGCTGTAGATTGCTTAACGCATTGGTGCCACCACGGGCTTTGGGTTGTATATGATCAACAGTGATACCCGTAACGACTCTCCCCTGAAGTAAGCAGTGCTGGCACAGATGCTTATCCCGTTGTTTGACACGAACTTTTAACTTATCCCATTGGCTGCCATAGCCGCGAGCATGTCGGCTCTTGCCTTGTTGGTGAGATTGCCAGCCCGTGTGTTGGTGGTCAGTACAATAGCCTGAGCGACCAGTGGTGGTCTTAGGGCATCCTGACTTGCGGCAGGCACGGGGGACACGAGGTGGCATGTTCTACCTCCATATAGCAAAAAAATACCCAAAGGTGGACTCAAAACATAAATCAAGCCAGGTGATTTTCACAATAGTTGCAAATGGGTATATGACTTATTGAAATCGTTGTCAAAATAAAGAAACCATCACAATTACTTTAATTTCATTAAGTGATTTATTTCAAATTTCAGTTAGTTAAAAATTGGTAAATTTATATTTCCAGTCATAAATAAGTTCATAATTAAGGAGCCGGTATGAGTTTTAAATCAACTTTTGAAAAAATTGATAATTCGTTAAAAAAAACACCTCAACATGCAGATAGTTTTAGTGTGTTAATGTCTAAACTTGCAAGTTATTCAGTAGTGAATGGCTTGATTTATTTTTTTGTCGCAAGAGCTTTTTGCAAATACCCCCAATATGAATCATTCATAGGTCATTTAATGGGATTTTTTGTCGCTATTTTATTCGCAATATTTTTATTGGATGCATTTCTGAATCATCTGCCATTAAAAGCAGTAATTGATAAAAATGGCTCTATCGTTAAAAGGTTCTTCCTATATTTCATTTGCTTTGGCGGCGGTGGATTACTTAGTTGGGCATATGTAGCGGGAATTTACTATCCATTATTCAGTCTTCCCTCAGAAGCATTGATATGCAAGCCATAAGAAACATTAATTGCTATCTTTCTTATTCCTGCTACCACAGAAATGATGGCATAGGTTATTGCTGATACTGTCACTACTAATGCAAAACTGCCACACCTGAGGTAAGAATGGCAGTTTTAAGGTACTGCCGATTACTCAGAAGGCTACTGACACTGTGTTTTGATATACCCCTGCAACCCCAGGATCATTTGTTCTGAGGTGGCAATTCGTTCTCTGAGTAGCCAATAATTTCGGATAGCGGTGTCTGTAGGTCGGGCGGTGACTGCATCATCCATGCCGGAACTGGCAATGGTTTTAGACATGGGACACTTGGCTTTGATGTACACCCGCTCAGGATGAGCATGAGCAGCATCCCGCAGCTTATTGATTTCAATCTGGTCATCGGCGATTTTCTGAGTGTGTTTGACATCCAGTTCATGCAGCATTTCAATGTGCGTGTTCTGGTAGTTGATGGTGTCGGTTAGTTGCTGGATTTCGGTTTTCTGGTCGCTATTGATGCCGAGCTGTTTCTTATATCCTGATCGGTATAGAAATGCTGAGGCTGAAGCAATAATTAGCGCAATAACCGTGCCATTGGTGAAATTGAGCTTCATGATAAAAACATCTGGCGTTCAGATGCCCTGCGATTATCCAGCCCACGCATGAATTTACCTGCCGCTTTATTCCAGCGGAAAAACTCTGCCGCTGCGCCGGAGTAATCACCTTGATTAAGCCTCTTCAATAACGTGGAACTGGAAAAGTGGCCACTGCCACAATTGAATATAAACGAGCACAAGGAATCGAACTGGCCTTGATTCAAAGGAACTTTAACCCATTGCCTTAATGTGGTGTAAATAGGTTGGAGATCATCAAGCAAAAATGCCTCAGCTTGCTGTTCTGTAATCACATCATCTTTTTTAACCCCTTTGGTATGGCCATAACCAATTGTCCATGGAATACCACCGGTTGCGGGATCGGGGTAGGCTTTCAGTATCAAACCTTCATACAGTTTGATGCACTCGAGGCCTTTATCACTGATTTCCATCAGAAGATGCTCCCGTTTTTTTCTCTGCTGCCTTACGCAGCAATTGACCAATAAAGTCTGTACCTAAATAGCCAATCATCACACTGCCGATATAGGCTAAATCAGGATTCAGACCAAGCAGATTTAGTACATCACGAATAAACCAGGCGAACATGGCACACATAAAGGCATCGGTTGACACCTTTATCCAACCACCACCGTTATAGCGACCACGAAGGAAGGCCATTGTCCCGGCGAGAACTGCCCCGATGCCTTGTTCTTTTACCGATATAAGCCAGTTACCGAGATGTGCCAAAATATCAGAATTTTCTTTCATTTTCATATTTCCACCCCATCATAACAATGGGTGTCTGTGGGGTGAGTGATGTCAACCCCTGTGAGTTGTTGTTAATGGGATGCTGGCTGCAATGCGTGTATACGGAT
>NZ_JAQRFJ010000113.1:0-4158 GCF_028599065.1 Xenorhabdus sp. PR6a
GGGCGTGACTCTTCAGGCGGGGGAAAACCTGACGGCCGAAGGGGCGCAGGTTGACAGCCGGTCAGGCCCTATCGGGCTGGATGCCCAAACGGTGAATATCAGGGAGGCGCGTCAGCGTGTGGCAGACCAGGACAGCGAGCGCAAGCGCGAGGGCAGCACGCACAGCCGGCGGGAGATGGAAAGCGTCAGCGAGCACAGTGTGGGCAGTACCTTCAGCGGGCGTGACGGCGTTGCGGTGACGGCCCGTGAAGGGGATATCACGGTCACCGGCAGTACGCTGCACAGTGAACTGGGGGCGCTTGAATTGCAGGCGAAACAGGATATTACGCTGAACAGCGCCACGGAAAGTGACTATCAGTTCTCAGCATCCAGTGCGAATAAAAAAGGCGTGCTGTCGAAAAGCAGCCGCCATACCGTACAGGAAGACCGCGTAACCCGTGAGCAAGGTACCCTGCTCAGCGGCGACAGTATCCGTATCACGGCGGGCAACGACCTGAGCGTGAGCGGGTCGGCGGTCGCCGGGGATAAGGACGTGACCCTGCAGGCAGGCAATAACGTGGCGATTACCGCCGCCACGGAAACCGAATCCCATTATTTACTGGACGAGAAGAAAAAGAGCGGCCTGCTCAGCAGCGGGGGTATCGGTTTCACCGTGGGCAGTCAGTCCACCCGTCATCAGGTTAACGAAGACGGCACCACCCAGAACCAGAGTGTCAGCACGGTGGGCAGCAGCCAGGGCAATGTGAATATCACGGCGGGTAACCGGGTGCAGGTCGGCGGGGCCGATTTGGTGGCCGGGCAGGATATCACGGTCACCGGCGACAGCGTGCAGATTGACCCGGGTCAGGACACACGCCGCCGGGAAGAGACGTTCGAGCAGAAACAGTCGGGCCTGACGCTGGCGCTGTCCGGCGCGGTGGGCAGTGCGCTCAATACCGCAGTCAGTACGGCCCAGCAGGCCAGAACTGGGGGAGACGGGCGGCTGAAAGCGCTGAAAGGCACCCAGTCGGTGCTGTCCGGGGCGCAGGGCTATCAGGCATGGCAGCTCAGTCAGGCGGAATCCGCGAAAGCGGATGTGATTAATCAGGCCGGCGGTAACGCGGAAAAACCGACCGATACCATTGGCATCCAGCTCTCTTACGGCAGCCAGTCAGCGAAATCCGAAACCCGCACGGAACAGACACAGTCACAGGGCAGCCAGCTCAATGCCGGGCGGGATATCCGTATCACCGCGAAAGGTGACAAGGCACAGGCAGACAGCGGCAATATTCAGGTTGCCGGCAGCAGTCTGAAAGCCGGCCGGGATGTGGCTTTGGACGCCAAACAGGATATTTCACTCACGTCCGCCGAAAATACCCAGACCATGCGCGGTGAAAACAGCAGCAAGGGCGGCAGTGTCGGTGTGGGTCTGACCGCCGGTCAGGGCGGTTACGGCATCAAATTCTCCGCCAGTGTCAACAAGGGCAAGGGGCATGAAACCGGCGACGGCGTGACCCACAGCGAAACACTGATTGATGCCGGTAATCAGGTCAGCCTGAAAGCCGGCCAGGACACCACGCTCAAAGGGGCGCAGGTCAGCGGGGATAAAGTGACCGCCGATGTCGGCCGTCACCTGCACCTGCAAAGTGAGCAGGATAAGGACAATTACGATGCCAAACAGGAAAACATCAGTGCGGGTGCCAGCTTTACTTATGGATCAATGAGCGGTTCGGCCAGTGTCAATGCCAGCCGTGACAAAATCCACAGTCAGTTCGAGTCCGTTAACGAGCAGACCGGGATTTTTGCCGGCCAGGGCGGCTTTGATATCAAGGTGGGGGAACATACCCAGCTTGACGGTGCGGTGATTGCCAGCACCGCCGATAAGGACAAGAACCGTCTGGAGACGGGCACACTGGGCTTTAGTGATATTGAGAACAAGGCGGAATACCAGAGCGAACACCAGAGTGTCGGTATCAGCACCGGCGGCGCGGTGGGCAGCCAGCTGGCGTCCAATATGGCCTCGAATATGCTGGCCGGCAGCAATCACAGTGACAGCAAGTCTTCCACGACCCATGCGGCGGTCAGTGACGGCACGATAACGATTCGCGATGCGGATAAGCAGCAACAAGATGTGGCGGGCTTAAGCCGCGATACCGACAACGCGGCCAACAGCCTGACGCCGATTTTTGACAAGGAGAAAGAGCAGCAGCGGCTGGCACAGGCGCAGGCCATTGCCCAAATCGGCACCCAGGTGCTGGATATTTACAGTACGCAAGCGGCCATCACCGCAACAAAAACCGCCACGGAAAAACTGAAAGACCCGCAAACGCAGCAGGCTCTGAAACAGCAGGCCGAAGCGCAGCTGAAACAGGAAAACAGCGACATCACACCTAAATCCATTGCCGACCGGGCGCATAAAATCGCTTACGATGCGGCGCTTAAGGCACAGGGTGCAGAAATTGGCGGCGGCCAGCGTCAGGCGGTTACGGCGGTGGTCACCGCCCTGCAAGGGCTGGCCGGCGGGGATATTAAAGCGGCCATCGCCGGCGGCGCAGCGCCTTATCTGGCCAATGCGGTCAAGGAGCTGACCTACGGCGGTAAAGCGTATGAGCAACTGACGGACGGGGAAAAAGCGACTAATTTGCTGGCGCACGCGATTTTAGGCGGCGTGATTGCTGAAATGCAAGGCGGCTCAGCGACGGCGGGCGCGGTGGGTGCGGCCAGCGGGGAACTGGCGGCCTCGGCGATTGCGGGTGTGCTCTATCCCGACAAGAATCTGGGTGAGCTGTCATCAGATGAAAAAGAAAGGGTCAGTAACCTGTCCACTCTGGCGGGCGGACTGGCGGCTGGGCTGGCGACGGATTCCACGGCGGGCGGGGTGAGTGGGGCGCAGACAGCGAAGAACGCGGTTGAAGCGAACTATCTGCACGAAGATGAAAGTCGCCGTTTTGATAAAGAACTGGCGGAGTGCAAGGCGAAGGGAGGCGACTGTGGCGCGGTTATTCAGAAGTACTTGGATATCAGCAATAAGAACAGCGCTGAATTACAGGAAAAATGCAGCGGAGGCGGTATTACCTGCGTAACCTATGAAGATCTTATTCAAGCAAATACCAATGTTGCACTTGATGCAGCGCCTATGCAAATCCGGATGTCAGAGAAACTGAAAGATCCGGATGCCATTAAGATAGTGCAATATTTGAACGGTAAGGATTTGCAGTTCCTGAAAGACAATATTACCACTTCTAACAGAGTTGCGGCTGTCGCCTTGGATCCAACATCATGGCCTGTGATGATCTTTGGCGGCAAGGCCATTATTAATGGCGTTGGAGCAAAAGAGCAATTATTGGCTGCGGGAGTTTCTAGCGGAATGAATGCAGCAATTCAGTACGGTACTTCAGGAAATGTAACATTATCAGATGTGATTGGAGCCGGAGCTGTTGGTTTAATTACCGGAGGAAAAGGATATGCCCCAACAGTTAATTGGAACGCAGTAGGTGGTTATTATACGGCAGAAATTAAAGGGGATGATCCTTTCCTTGGAGCACTTATGGCAAAAGCTGGAGCAAGCGTAGGTTATACAGGAACAGCGGTGATAAAAGTACCTATGGATAAGGTGTTAAACCCTATCTCTAAACAGTATGAATGGGTGCCGACAGGTGTCTGGACAATTACAAAACCAGTAAAACAAAACCCAATACCAAATATAGTAGGGAATACTGTAGGGAGTGCAACTACTGAATCAACGGTAAATAGTCTTTCTAAAAAAGAGGTTACAAGTGAAAAATAGGAAAAAAACGTGTATTCATCTAGTTATTTTATGTTGTTACTCATGTGTTTCTATTTTTCTTGCTCTTTTTATTGTTTTTTCTTTTATGAGTTGGTTGAGTCCAGCCTCCTCTAATAATTGGGATGATATAAGAAGTTACTTGAATAGAAATCTATTATTGTCAATGAAGTTAGGATTAATGGGAGTACCCTTAGGAATAATATTATGGATATCATATTATTATAAGAAATAAGTGACATTATCGCTATTGTGCATGAAGAAGTGATTTCAATAAGATGGTCGGATCACTTCTTGGTTAACCGAACTGTGACTGTTGTCCTCGATCCTACGTCTTGTCCCGTTATACTTTTTGGTGCAAAGGCGATGATTCAGGGTGCAAAAGGTAAAGAACA
>NZ_JAQRFJ010000114.1:0-4052 GCF_028599065.1 Xenorhabdus sp. PR6a
GAAGCCACCTAAAAGTCGGATGCTTTGTCACAGTCTTGTTTTTCCTTTCTCATTATATTTTTACGTGAATAACTACATCACATCTATTTGATTATATTATTGAAAACTTTTATTTAACACGTTAGCCTGACAATGCTATTGGCAAAATCCAATAGTCGGGGATTGCTACGATTAAACGGGTTCATTGTACTTAGGGTAATCGTGGGTCAATACCCTAAAAATTAAATCAAACTGATAAAACTTATAGGAATAAAAAAACCGGACTTATGCCGGTTTTTTCTTAGTAGGCGTTTCTTTTGATGTCAGAGCGTGGATTATACTTCCATCTCTTCTTCCACCGTGAGTGGGGTAATTTTCACTTTATTGATGCGGTGGCTGGTGATTTCCAGCGCTTCAAACAGATAGTCACCAATCTTCAATTGCTCACCTTGTTGTGGAATATGTTGCAGATGTTCCATCAACAAACCTGCCAGCGTCTGATATTCTCGTTTTTCATCCAATGGCAGTGGCACGTAAAGCACTAAATCTTCCAGTGGCATAAACCCATTGGCGATCCAATATCCCTCTTCCGTGACCTGAATATCATGGCGGGCATCAAGCTCTCCGCTACTGGCAGGGAGGTTGCCTGTAATGGTCTCCATCACATCGGTGACCGTGACCACCCCTTCGACAGAACCGAATTCATCGACGACAAAAGCAAAGTGGGTTTGTGCCTGACGGAATTGCTCCAACGCCTGTAGTAAGGAGAGGGATTCAGGGAAAATCAACGGCTGCTGGACTAACTTTCTTAAATCGAAAGTATTATGGGTTAGCTGTTGATTAAGGATATCAATCACGTGCACAACGCCAAGGGGTTCATCACTGCTCTGTTCGTCGGTGACCACAATGCGCGTATGGGGTTTTTGTTCCAGTAACGTCGTCAATTTTTCCGTAGGGGAATGGACATCAAGATAAACTACATCGTGGCGTGAGGTCATAATACTGCTGACGGTACGTTGTGCCATGCTAAGAACACGGGCAATCATCTGGCGTTCCTGTGGCTCAAAGATTTCTTTGCTATCAGTATGATCTGCAATCAGGTCGGAAGTATGATTATCCAGCGCAGCATTTTCACGTTTGCCATTTAGAATGTGAAGAACAGCCTCTGCGGTTCTTTCGCGCAGGGAGCGGGAAGCGTTCAAGAACTTGCGACGATTAAATTGGGCGAACTGGTTCAGCGCTTCAATCATGATGGAGAAGCCGATGGCCGCGTAGAGATAGCCTTTCGGAATATGATAGCCAAAGCCTTCTGCAACCAGACTAAAGCCGATCATCAGCAAGAAACTGAGACACAAGATAACGATGGTAGGATGCGCATTGACGAATTTCGTCAGCGGCTTACTGGCCCATATCATCAGGATCATAGCGATGGTCACAGCAGCAATCATAATTCCAATGTGATTGACCATTCCCACGGCAGTGATAACAGAATCCAGAGAGAATACCGCATCCAAAACGATAATTTGCACAACCACAGCCCAGAAGCTGGCGCCTTTGCGTTGTTGGCTGGTATGCAGGGTTTTGCCTTCTAACCGTTCATTCAATTCCATTGTGGCTTTGAACAGTAGGAAGATCCCTCCTATCAGCATAATTAAATCACGGGCGCTGAAAGGGTGTTCCCATAAAGTCACCAAGGGATTCGTCAGGGAAATGAGCCAGGATAGGCTGAATAGCAGTAATATTCTCATGACAAGAGCGAAGGAAAGCCCTGTCAGGCGAGCTTTGTCTCTCTCTTTTTCAGGAAGTTTATCTGCCAGAATGGCGATGAATATTAAGTTGTCTATTCCGAGAACAATTTCTAAAACGATAAGTGTGGCCAGACCTGCCCATATCGTCGGATCAGCGATCCATTCCATATAGTTTGTTTTACCTGTTATTGGGACGGCACTTGCCGACTATTCAATAATGCGTATTGAAATGCGAAATATCAATAGGGGATTTATCTCAGTTGGAAATTTTTTCAGCAAAAAAACGTTATGACGGTATCGGTTGCATCAATAACTACCCCCGATGACCTTTCCTGAGTTAACATGTGACTTCATTAACAAATTGCCCGCTCTGTTTTGTTGCATACGGCATGACGTAAAGCATCTTGGGTGGGCCGCAGTCATTATTAGACGGGAGTTATTCATGTCCAAACAACAGATCGGTGTTGTCGGTATGGCGGTAATGGGGCGCAACCTGGCGTTGAATATTGAAAGCCGTGGTTACTCTGTATCTATTTTTAACCGCTCCAGCGATAAAACTGATGAAGTTATTGCTGAAAATCTAGGGAAAAAATTAGTTCCAAGTTATTCCATTGAAGAGTTTGTCGATTCGCTGGAAAAGCCACGTCGTATTCTGTTGATGGTTAAGGCGGGGGAAGCGACGGATAAAACCATTGCCTCACTGACACCACATTTGGATAAGGGTGACATTCTGATCGATGGTGGCAACACCTATTTTCAGGATACGATTCGCCGTAATCGTGAATTATCTGCTCAGGGTTTTAACTTTATCGGTACGGGTGTTTCTGGTGGTGAAGAAGGGGCATTGAAAGGGCCTTCCATTATGCCGGGTGGTCAGAAAGAGGCTTATGAGTTGGTCGCCCCTATTCTGAAAGAGATTGCTGCTCAGGTTGGTGGCGAACCTTGTGTGACTTATATCGGGGCAGATGGTGCCGGCCATTATGTGAAGATGGTTCACAATGGCATTGAATATGGTGATATGCAGTTGATTGCAGAAGCCTATTCGCTGCTGAAAAACGCATTGAACCTGAGCAATCAGGCATTGGCTGAAGTGTTCAGTGATTGGAACCAGGGTGAACTGAGTAGCTATTTGATCGAAATTACTGCTGATATTTTCCGTAAACAAGATGAAGAAGGAAAATATCTGGTTGACGTGATCCTGGATGAAGCCGCTAACAAAGGTACCGGTAAGTGGACGAGCCAAAGCTCACTGGATCTGGGTATTCCCGTCACACTGATCACAGAATCTGTGTTTGCACGCTATCTCTCTTCCCTGAAAGATCAGCGCGTCGCGGCATCCAAGGTTCTGTCCGGCCCTGAGGTTCAGCCATTTAACGGGGATCAAGCTGAATTTATTGAGAAAGTTCGCCGTGCTCTGTATCTGGGTAAAATTGTTTCTTACGCGCAAGGTTTCCAACAGTTGAAAGCTGCATCGGATGAGTATCATTGGGATCTGAACTATGGCGAAATTGCCAAGATCTTCCGTGCGGGTTGTATTATTCGTGCGCAATTCCTGCAAAAAATCACGGATGCCTACAATGAAAATCCGGCGATCGCCAACCTGCTTTTAGCCCCTTACTTCAAACAAATCGCCGACGAATATCAGCAGGCCCTGCGTGATGTTATTGCTTACGGTGTGCAGAATGGTATCCCGACGCCAACATTCTCTGCGGCTATCTCTTATTACGACAGCTACCGTTCTGCGGTATTGCCTGCCAACCTGATTCAGGCACAGCGCGATTACTTTGGTGCGCACACTTACAAGCGTACAGATAAAGAAGGTGTTTTCCACACTGAATGGTTAGAGTAATCATCAGGTCGCTGGATAAGATATAAATACTCTAAAAAAGGTGCTGAATTCTCAGCACCTTTTTTGGTGGTGCGCCGAGCATGGCGCGTAGCGTCGTGAGAGGTTTTGTCTCTTAACTAGGGTGAGCGACTTGGAGGTGAAAGTCTTCTGCATAATCGGAGGCATCCATATATAGTCAATAAAAAATTGGTCACTATATAAGAATTTTCCCTCAGTAATCATACTAATATACACGACTTCAAGAGAATATTAAGCTTCTGTGATATTGCTGGAGCTGCCCCAATAACGAAATCACCTTGAACTAATACGTCTGCTCCGGCTTCGCTAGCTATTAACGATCCTGCAGCTAAATCCCAATAACATAAATCATGCTCATAGTAAGCGTCTAATCTTCCTGCTGCAAGCCAACAAAGATCTAGGGCAGCCGAACCACAGCTTCGAATATCTCGCACCTCGGTCAGAAGCTTAGATATTAT
>NZ_JAQRFJ010000115.1:0-3960 GCF_028599065.1 Xenorhabdus sp. PR6a
CTCCTGACGGTAATCGTTCTCAAAAAAGACAGAGATTTGTATTACTCTGTCTTTGTGGCTACGTTCGCCCCAACGTGCAAGCTCACAGGCTGTCTGCTCATAACACTGCCGATAAATAGACTTTCCCTTTGTCACCTTAGTTATAAAAGCAAATATAAACCCAACAACGACCTTTGTTGTGTACATAACCCCTATGACGACAAAGACGGTTAACACGATTCCAGTATTCATTATTCCTCCTGTTGTTCTGATCGTTCAGGTAATGCCATTCAATGTGTTACATCATACTTATACCAACTTACGATTTATGTCAGTCGCAGCCACCACTGCCAGAATCACCACCCGAATAGCTATCACAACTGTAACTATCTTGGGACGACTTACTATGAGCCGGGGTTAATGACGCTATACTGTGATTCGCTACCAATGAGTGCATCATAAAAGAATCAATAAGGGGATCTCTTGAATCAGAATGGTAATTAGAGTTTTTTGACGGTTGAAGAGAGCTGTCATGATTACTAAAGGAAAGAGATTTTTTTCCGAGTATTACGGACGAAGCACCGCAGGAATTGATAGAAACAAGGTGTCCGTTTTTTCTGATCTTCATTTTATCATCAGACTGAACAGCCACCGTGCCATTTTTCATATGAATAACGACAACGTGTTTGGCGCTTTCAATCTCGTACTGGTCGCCTCTGAGATATCAAACTTCATCTTTGTTGCCGAAAAACCAGCTAAAAATCTTGTTAAACATATTATCACCTGTAATGGAAAAGCCCACAGTAGTAGGTGGGCTTTTTGGGAGTTGGCAATGTCTCGTAAACCTGTTTCACGGACGGTGAGGAGGGAGTCAGGAAACCCAACTCCACTACCCCGATTTTTTACTCATCCTGAGTAATAACGGCTTCCGCCAATGTGCGTCATCCCATGACGAGGACAATATGCAACAACAAACTAATAAATTCAATAGGTATTTGATTACCTATTTAAAAATTTAATCATCAAAGAAAGTTTCAGCACCTATTAACGGGATTATTCTTGCTAAAACTTCATCAAACACGCCATCTTCCGCCTCAGTTTCAAACTTAACACTGCGATCTTTCCATGATAAAGTCTGGATTAGGCTTGCAGCCACAACACTCGGCGTATCAAGGTTATTCACAGATACTTCCGTTATTCCTCCTCTAATACTGGTACTGATAGGGCAGCAAATAACAAGTCCTGTTTTCTTGCTGTATTCAATACTAGACAGAACCAACGCCGGCCGATACTTGCCGATTTCTTTTCCCTTTGTTGGTTCAAAGTCCAGCCAAATTATATCGTTTCTTCTTGGTATGTAAGTTTTATTCATTCGCCTATTTCCATTCCCTCTATCAGTGCCAACTCATCCGAATGGGCATTATAAGAATCCATATTTTTCAGCAGGTAGCTCTCTGAAAATACACGTTTATTCTTCTTGGGTGACAAAACTAAGTTGCCGTTTTCAATAGATAGATCCAGCTTATGACCCGCCTCTACGCCGAGCTGCTTGAGAACAGCAGTTGGTATGATAATACCCTGACTGTTTCCCCATTTTCTGATCGCTACACTCATAATATACCTCCAATAACGCTTAACGTATAAACATAGTATAACTTCTTTTTCTAGGTGAACAAGAGTATTGTAGCAATTATAATCAGCCACCTTTATATACGTATTTATTTATTGATCACACACATTTATATACGCATTTATTTATTGATCACACACATTTATATATCTATCATTCACCGCGCTGGTACTCATCCAATGACTGCATAATTACCGCAAATTATTCAGTAAATGGTGACGATGGTTAGGTGTTAGCGCATCCTCCCCTGACAACAAACAAACTGCGCTCAAGACCAGTGACAAATGCGGAAACTTACGGGCTAATGACTTTTGACCGAGGATAAAGCAGGAGAAGGTGGCAGCGATCTAATAACTACCCATGCTTCAAGCCGGTGTGAATCAACTACCACACACCACGATTTTTCGTTTCAGGCTGCATGGATGCCGGGCATGACCTCTCCCAAATGAGGTTCTGCATATTTGCCGCCCGTATTTTAAGACAGATTCTTATGGTTGGTATTTAAAGGCTGTAAAGCCAGAAGTGCGGGAAGCTCCGTAATTCTATGCCACCATAAGGTCATTAGACTTCTTCGGCCAAAAAAACAAAATTGGTTAAAATACCGCTTCTTGCCTTGAGCTACACCAATTTTTAACTCCCTACCCCCAACAAAAACAAGGAATTTGAACAAGGCACCATTTTGACGTACAATAAAGAAATCAATTTACAAATGGGGGACATTAATCATGAGCACAGTAACAGAAAGAATCAATCTTCGCTTACAGTCTCAAGCTAAGCAGGCCATTGAACGGGCGGCAAGTTTTGAAGGTAAAACCATAAGTCATTTCATTTTGGCTTGTGCGTTGGCACAAGCTGAAAAAACTATTCACGAGCACGAAGTGATGCGTTTAAATCATCAAGATTCAGAGGTATTTTTTAATGCCTTAGATAACCCAATCGATTTCAATAATAAACTGACCGCCGCTTTGTCGGAACATAGTCAAAGAGTTACCAATAAATGACCGATAGTTCAACTCTTATTATATCGGCACTAGGCAACAACCATGACAGGGCCAGTTTTCATTGCGGTGTTCCTTTATTAGATGAATATATTCGAAAACAAGCCAAACAAGATGTGACTCGTAGAATAAGTCGAGTATTTGTCGCTACTAATGTTACAGAACCAAATAAAATCATAGGCTATTACACGCTTTCGGCTTTATCAGTTGAGTTTAGTGAACTACCGCCATCTCTCGCTAAGAAATTACCCCGAAGAGCTGTCCCAGCAGCATTATTGGGTAGATTAGCTGTTAATCAGACGACACAACAGGGGGGAGTGGGGAGAATGTTACTGGCAGACGCCATTAAACGCACACTGGCTATTACCGACATTGCGATTTATGCAATGATAGTTGATGCTATTGAGGGAGCACAAAAGTTCTATGAACAATATGGATTTATCCCCCTTACCACAGGAAAAAACAGATTATTCCTTCCGCTGAAGTCCATTTGAAAAAGATGAGCTATTTTTCAAATTAGTTGCCGCTAAAATCGTCTTTACTTTTCTATCGGCAGGTAATTATGTTGCTTTTTTGCATTTGATCCTAAACGACGTGCAATCGTTTTATGTGCAGGCAATAAAACTGGGATAAATGAAAAACGGTTCTACAAGGAAATGATCCGACAAGCTGATTTTGAGTACCGCCGTCACTTGGACAATTTGGAGAAATAATTATGGCTAATTACAGAGAATTGTTAGCAAAAGAAAGCCTCGAAATGCAAGCACGTGTTGAAAAGCGAGTTGAACAAGCGAGCATCAAATTGGCTCTTAGTCAGTTACGTGATGAATTAGACATGTCACAAGCGGAGCTTGCTGCTGTTATGGGGGTTCAACAACCTTCCATTGCTCGAATGGAAAATGCTGATCATGATCCGCGCCTCTCAACACTTAAACGCTATGTGGCCGCCTTGGGAGGGGAATTAAGTATTGATGTGAAACTTCCAAGCGGTAAGCGTGTGGCATTTCATCTATTATTCAGAAGATCCGCTCATCCCTAAGCCTTACCCTCAAGTTCATCAATCGTTAGCGGCGCAAACACATCATCAATGCTATGCAATTCACCACGATCAGCCTGTGCAATAGATTCAGCCAAAACGGCTTTTAAACTCTGTAACTTGAGCTGTGCGAACTGGTCATACTCTTCAGGAGAGATAACCACGGCCACACGCTTACCATGCTTACTAATTTCCACTGGCTCACGCTGAACTTTCATCAACAGATCACCAAATTGATTCTTAGCTAGTTGTGCGGGAATAACTTCCATACATCACCTACCGTCTAAAATGGCTCGAATAGCTATGATATAGCGGAA
>NZ_JAQRFJ010000116.1:0-3897 GCF_028599065.1 Xenorhabdus sp. PR6a
TTCAGAATCTTTCCTGCGCAGTAATAGGACAAGAAAGGCCAGATTAACAAACTGAAGGCTGGTATTTAAATATCGCTCACAGTTTTTCCATAATCTGCGACATTTTTCCAGCCAGGAAAATGAACGCTCGACAACCCACCGATTTGGGATCACTCTGAAAGTATGAAGCTCATGACGTTTGGCTATTTCGACGGTGGCGCCCAATATCTCACGTACACCCTCAGCAAAGGAAACTCCCGTGTAACCCCCGTCCGCTAAAACATTCGTCACACCGATAAGCGCATTCTTGTGCATAGCAAAGGTGGCCAACATGCCTTTTCTGTCCGCCACATCAGCGGTAGTTACCGTGATAGCATGTGGAAGTCCCTGGTTATCCACGGCAATATGCCGTTTGATGCCGGAAACCTTTTTACCCGCGTCATACCCCTTTTCACGTGCCGTGTCCGTATTCTTGACACTTTGCGAGTCAACTATCACGAAAGAGGTGTTGACGTTCCGACCATGGTTGATACGGACCTCGCCAACGACATTTTTTTAAAGCTTGCTCGAGCAGGCTGGGTTCTGTGTCTGACGGCCTTTCTTTCCAGAGTTTGAAATAGTAATACACCGTGCTTTTGGCGGGAAAATCACTGGGCAGCATATCCCACTGACAACCGCTCTTGAGTAAATATAACAAGGCACAAAATACCTCGTAGACATCCACTTTTCTGGGGCGTGTGCGCTTCCTGTTGCTGAGCAGCAGGGGTTCAATTTCCATGAACACTTCTCGACTCATATCACTGGCATAAGTTTTTCTCATCCCGGCAGTTTACATGAAAAACTCTTCAGGGTTAAAAAGATTCTGAATAGGTTCTAAGATATCCACGTCGCTAAAGTCGATGATTTCTTGGGTTGTCTTGGGGTAAGCGTAAATCGGGAACAGCTTAATGCTGACTTCCTCCATCTTCGGCGTGGATGTCTCACCGCGTGCCTTGCCCTCTTCCCCGTGGGCTACCGCTGCGCCACCGACTGAAACCAACTGTTTGTATTCGTTGCTGCGCGTAGTCTTGAGGGTACAGATCCGGCGCATAACCGACTCATCCGCCAATTGCTGCATGATCTGCCTGTTTAGTTCAGGAATAACGGTATAGCCACCCTCGGACGGCACGTCCGTAGACAAAGTACGGGTTTCACCCGTCACGATATAGTGTCGCAGTTCGTCATTACTGAGTTTTTCACTGGTCGGCTGGGTCTTCGCCTGATGGCGTTCTCCATCAGCAATTGACTCATAACGGGCAATTTCGGCATTCAGGGCATCGGACTGGCTGCGCAGTTCGTCAAACTGTTTGGCTTCCTCTTCGGTCAATGAGCGTTTTTCAGTTTCGGCTTTAGTGAGCAGGGAGCGCATTTGTTCAGTGAAGGTTGCCTTTTGCTGGCGTAATTCGAGGAGTTTTTTCATGGTGTTTTACGGTTGGTTATTCTGCTTTAAACACTATTTAACATCATGATAAACAATAAAAAAGCCCCTGACATTCAGAGGCTAAACTTGCGAAAACACGAGGACGGAATATTTACAAAAGTTTTCACTTTACAAATGGAAGTATTGGAGGATTTGACTCCACCATTTTTTTTCTTTCACTGGTATGGTGTATTCATCCTGACAACGACCACCAGATACATTCAAATAAGCGTAATATTTATTTTTACTCATGAGTTTCTTTTCAGGTAAAATATGTTCACCTCCCGCAATTCCATTTGAGAGACAAAATGGGGAGCTTTGCCCTATATAATTATATTCTTTATCATAAAGAACGACGTATTCAGGCTGATAGTGAAAAATCCATGAGTATATTCCAATAATATTTACTGGTAACACATAATAATATTTTGCTATAAAATCACCATTATTCATTTCAAAGTTTTTATATGAAAAAAAGAATGTTACATGTGATAAAAAAAACCACCATAGAAAAATTGCAGTAATTACGACATGCTTTATGTATTTAACTATTTTCATACATGACCTTTAAATGGGCAGGCGGAGCCATCCAATGTACATCTGAGAAAACAATATAATCTCCACCTTCACCATGTATTTTCTGCCATTCTCTAAAATCCCTATTAAAAACTGGAACAAACCCGTAATACTCTCTATATAGCTTACCCCACTCTTCACCAAAAAAACTGGTCAAATATTTAGGAGATTCACTAAGAGGAAGCATACCTTCACGCCCCCAAATACCTAACGGTTCATGACCTCCAGAGAAATTATAAGCATCCTTAATAAAAAAACCTATTTGATCCACTACGAATTTCTTTTTTCTCTGTGATAAATCATAGTATCCTTGCACACAAAACTCCATATTGCTTGCCCCGATAGCTCCCTTAAAATCGTCATTAGTATCAAACTTCCCACCAAAATCCAGAGAGTTAATTTGAGTGGTAAAGTCTATGTCAATTATGTCATCATTATAGCCTATATAAATTTTATTTGACGAAGGATTCATCTCTTTATTTCTTTCTAATAATGGACCAAAAAGCCTTCCATTACTTTTATCGTTACCCAATCTAGTAATAATTAATTCATTAATTGCATCTTGTACTCGCTCATACCTTAATGCCCATTCCATTTTTACAATTGAATCATTGTAATGTTCTTTAGGTATATCCGTTGCTTTTCCTAAAATATATTTCTTCCTTAAATTATCATCCATTTCAAAAAGTGGCCTATTAAACCACTCTCGCATTAATTTTGATGCCATTTCCCATCCCATTTTATTCATGATGTCGGGAAGTTGGTTAAGAGATATTTTATCATACTCAAGATCTGTATTAGCTCCACCTTTAACAGTTTTAGTTTTTAAAATGCTCATTTATCCATCCCCATTTTTGTTTGAAATAAATATTCGACTTCAACATCTTCTTCTTTTTTGGAGTTTATATATTCTGTAACACCTAATTGTTTTGAAATACCTTTTATTGAACCTTTGTTTGTTTTTATTCCATAGGCTATATCGCTGCATACACTCCCATCAGCTTTATTTTTCACCGTAAACTTATGGCTGAATAAAGCCTCTGTTGCGGTTTTCAGCAAAGAATCAAATCCCGAAAGCAACGGTCTTTCCTCTTCACGCCCCTGCAATTGCGATATCGCATAGCCTGTTGTCCCTGCCGCGCGATGCGTGAATGACATCGACTTATAATCAAGCTGTACCGTTTCATACGGGATCTGGTCATTGTCATCTATCGAATGCGGATAGTGGCAGGAAAAATCAACAATGGTGGCACCTGTCAGTTTGATCTCATAGAAAAATTCCAATTGTCCGGCAAGGTTTACGCGGTAACACTTAAAAAGGGCATCCAGCAACTCGTTCTTGTCTATCGCCAACCCCAGCAACGGGGAAGATTTATCAATGGGTTTGGTAAAGCTGACCGGAAGGTGATTGACGTTCTGATCGCGTGTCATCATGTGGCTGAGGTGCAATACCTGTATTTCATCTTCCCGCCCGGCCTGATAGCGGTTACCGATAGATTCGGGGGTTGAACAGCCCGCCGAGATTAAGCCTTGTTTCTTGCCCTTTAATGACAAGTAAATGAGATATGACATTCCTGTCTCCTGTCATCTGGTTTTCAATGGATGCTCATTACAGCATCAATCAAACAGGATATAACAGTAATGCTTATCTATTCCAGCATGAATAAAAGATCGCCAGAAAAATTGTGATTAACCTCTCTTCTTAAATAAAATCAGATAATTACCTAATTTAAATTTCAGATAGTACCCTAATAAAAAAACAAATTGATGCACTAGATTTATCTTCTTAGATTCCTCCGGCTTTTATTTGCCTGCCAGAAGATACCCCCTAAAAATCTTTTTCACCCTCTCAGTTATGCACCCTCTGCATAATACCCTGAAAG
>NZ_JAQRFJ010000117.1:0-3725 GCF_028599065.1 Xenorhabdus sp. PR6a
GCAAAAAGTTCCGCCGCTTACTTTGGCGAAACCAGATTATCCAAAGCATGAGCCGCAGGGGCTGTTGCTATGATAATTCGCCGATGGAACGGGTATTCCGGAGTCTGAAAAGCGAATGGGTGCCACCGGAAGGCTATCAGGATATGCATGACGCGATGAGGGATATCACGCAATATTTGGGCGGATATTATAATTACATTCGTCCCCATCGTTTTAATGGAGGCATTTCTCCCGTTGAATACGAAAAGCAATGGGAGAAGGCTAAAATGGTGTCCGGAAGTTCTTGACCGCTACATCATTGGTGGGGTGGGCGTAGCGGTATCTCTTCCCCTGAAGAACAACAACGGGTTGGAACTTATTTATCACATAATTAACTATTGCGCCGATAGCTGAAATCGAGCTGGAAACCACAGGCTTTAGCATAATTTACCAGTGTGTTTAAAGTTGGGTTACTTCTTCCTTTTTCCAGTCGGGAAATGTTACTTTCTTTAGTTCCCATTCGGTCTGCAACTTGCTGTTGAGTTAATTTCGCCTCAGTGCGCATACTCAGCAATGTGTTGATGAGTTCGAATTCATCATTCAATTCATCATAAGCCTGTTTCACGTCTGGGTTTTGTAATGCTTTAGCTTTAAGAGCTTGTAGTTGACTCATTTTTTCACCTCTTTCATGCGGCTTTTGGCTAAGTCTAAATCTTTCTTAGGTGTTTTTTGGCTCTTCTTAACAAAAGCATGGAGAATGTAGATATTCGAGCCATCAAGGTAACAGAATAAGCCTCGACCAATTCCTTCCTGTGCTTTTGCTCGTAGCTCAAACAAACCATTACCCATAGGTTCAGTATGTGGAGATCCAAGGTTAGCACCATGCTGTTCCATTAATTCGAGCAGTTTTAGCATTCTTGCTTGAATCTTAGGGGGCATATCCAGAATGCTATCCATTACTCCGTGGTAAAAATCAATATTCCAGCTCATGTCTGCCTTTTGTAATTATCATATATGATAGGTGTTCGAGATTCAATATTACCCTATCATTTGTGATAAGATATAACTTATCATATATGATAGATGTTATTGAGTCAACTGAATGGGACGCATTTGGGACAGGTGTCGAAAGATAACCGCGAGCAACCACAGGTAACTTTCGGTAAGGTGGGACGTGTGAGCGCTGATAAATGCGGTAATTGGTTGATTTATAAGGTGACTCTACTCTCTTCTAAGCCGTAGGTCACAGGTTCTAATCCTGTAGGGGTACCATCCTTTAATATCTTAACGTCTTCCAAAGTCCATAAAACCCCAGTAAATACGCATTGTTAGCCTTTTCCCGTTATCCCATAGTCTACTAAGGTATGTTGAAATCCACAGATCTCTGGGGGCATAATAGGGGGCATTGTTAGGTTCAATCAAAATGGATGCCCCCAAATGAAGTTGACAGCCAGACAGATAGACACCGCGAAGCCCAAAGACAAATCGTACAAACTCTCCGATGGTGGGGGCATGTACTTAGAAATTTTTCCGAATGGTTCCAAATGTTGGCGATTAAAATATCGCTTTGCGGGTAAAGAGAAGCGATTGGCATTTGGCACTTACCCTATCGTAACCTTGGCAGAAGCCAGAAACAAAAGGGAAGACGCCAAGAAAATATTGGCAAATGGCGATGATCCGGGGCTGGTTAAAAGACAGGAAAAAAGAGAAAAAGCTCTCATCGTAAGTAACAGCTTTGAAAAAATTGCCCTTGAGTGGCACGCTTATAAGGTTCCTAACTGGTCAAAGGGATATGCAGAAGACCTTTTAGAAGGTTTCACAAAAGATATTTTTCCTTTCATTGGCAAACTCGCCATCACTGATATCAAGCCATTAGACATGCTCACCGTCCTGCGCAAAATGGAACAGCGTGGAGTTCTCGATAAGCTGAAAAAGATCAGACAGGCATGTAACCAAGTTTTCAGATATGCAATTGTCACGGGAAGAGCGGAATATAATCCAGCGGCGGAACTGGCTGGCGCATTAGCAACACCGAAAGCCAAGCATTTCCCACATCTGAATGTCGATGAATTACCCGCTTTCCTACAAGCATTGTCCCTCTACAGCGGAAGTAAAATTACTCAAATTGCAACGAAGTTACTTCTGCTTACCGGATTGAGAACAATAGAGCTGCGCGCCTCTACTTGGGCAGAAATTAATTTCGATAAAGCAATTTGGGAAATCCCTCAAGAGCGTATGAAAATGCGTCGGCCTCATATTGTTCCCCTTTCTGAACAGGCTTTGATCTTACTAAAAGAGCTGGAAGCAATCACAGGCCGATTTAACTTTGCTTTTCATGGCAGGAATGATGCAAGTAAGCCAATGAGTGAAGCCGCCATTAATCAGGTTCTTAAACGCATTGGTTATGCTGGTCGGGCAACAGGCCACGGCTTTCGACACACCATGAGCACTATCTTACATGAACAAGGTTATAACACTGCATGGATTGAAACACAGCTTGCTCACGTTGATAAGAACAGTATTCGAGGAACCTACAATCACGCCCAATATTTGGATGGTCGTAGGGAAATGCTGCAATGGTATGCGGATTATATAGATGCACTCGAACAAGGCGACAATGCAGCACATGGAGAATTTAAGAGACGTGCTTGATTGAGTTATCTTGTAATAATCACCTTTGGTTAATATGTAACTATTTATGGTTTTATTTTAATCATAAATAGTTATTTCTGTAAATGGTAAGACATAATATATTCTTTGTATGAAACAAATTACTATTGCCATGTGATGAATTCATTTTACAACTTCGGTTTAATTACCCCTGTTCTAATGACGTCTAAAAAGAACCAATATAGATAAGCCAATAGGGGTAAAGTATATGTCAGAAATTATCACGTCTAAAGAAAGTCTTATCCGCTTACCAGAAGTGCAACGCAGAACGGGTTATAGCAAAGCATGGATTTATAAACTTATTGAGGAAGATAAGTTTCCGAAACAAGTCAAAATTGGTACTCGCTCAATAGCTTTTGTTGAATCAGAGATTGATAACTGGATAGATCAGCGTATCGCTGAATCTCGCGGCGAGGTAGTTCAATGAAAGTATATGATTCACCTACTGATGAAGGTAGGCGTTATATTCTTGCTGCCTATGGTGAATCCGAGCGAAGAATAAGAGAAGCAGAACGAAAAAAATTAACCAGTATATCAAGGGGACATTGCTATAAATTGGAAAATTTAGGTTTATTTCCCCCACGCTGCCATTTTGGGCGTAATTCCTGTGGGTGGCTTTTAAGTAATATTTTATGGTGGATACGTAATCCGCCAGTAATAGAAAATATTAATAATCCATACAGCCGAAAATAACAGTAATTCTTGGATTCGCATAGTAAGTGCAATTTCTAAGAAAGGCGGTCAGTTGCTATAGTAGGCATCTTTCTCGCCAAAGGAAAATGCACTATGGCCTATACGCAACTGACCGAAACAGAAAGATACCAGATTTTCGGCTTAAAAGAAGCCGGTTTTACACAACGTTTTATTGCAACGTCGCTTAATCGGGCCCCATCAACAATTAGCCGGGAATTGAGACGAAACCGGGAAGCCGGGAAATATGAACCTGAACAAGCTCAGCGTAAAGCATTAGAACGCCGTCATTCTAAGGCAAAAGCCGTAAAAATCACGCCAGAGATAACAAAGTGGATAAAACAGTTAATTTGGCAAGATTTAAGTCCGGAACAAGTTGTGGGTTA
>NZ_JAQRFJ010000118.1:0-3629 GCF_028599065.1 Xenorhabdus sp. PR6a
TTTTAACCCGGAGACGGACAAGAAACACTGGTACACCCGCCTGACCTGGGTACAGCATCTGGCCGGCCTGTTACCGGTGACCGGCCGCGAAACCGGGACCGGTCACCCCGGCATGAGCTTCTTCAACCGCGGTGGGGATACGCTGACGTTTGACCCGCTCAACAAGCACGACCGGAGTCAGAATGCGCACATGCTGTATTTTGGTCCGACCGGCGCGGGGAAATCGGCGACGTTGTGCGCGACCCTGTCGCAGCTGATGGCAATACACCGGCCGCGACTGTTTATTGCCGAAGCGGGGAACTCGTTCGGACTGCTGGCCGATTATTTCGAAAGCCTGGGGCTCAGTGTCAACAAGGTGAGTATCAAACCGGGCAGTGGCGTCTCGCTGCCGCCGTTCTCCTACGCGCATAAACTCGTCGACGATGCGTTAACCTCGCTGGCCCTGGATGAAAATGACCTGCCGGACATCGATGCCGATGACGACGAGGATGAAGATAAGCGCGATTACCTGGGAGAAATGGAAATCTCGGCGCGCATGATGATCACCGGCGGCGATGCGAAGGAAGAACATGAACTGAAACGCGCCGACCGCGCGATGATCCGCGAGGCGTTGCTGATGGCAGCGCGGCAGACCTATGACGAAGGACGGCAGATGTTGCCGGCAGACCTGCAGAAGGCACTGTACGCCATATCCAAAGACGAAGGGAGTGATATCCGTAACGTCCAGCGCCGGGCCAAAGCGGCCTAAATGGCGGAGTCGCTCGGGATGTTTACCCAGGCAGGCAGTTTTGAAGCGGAGCTGTTTAACCGTGAGGGCAGCCTGTGGCCAGAGGCGGATGTGACCCTGATTGACCTTGGGCATCTGGCACGTGAGGGCTATGAGGCGCAGATGGCGCTGACGATGGTGAGCCTGACCAACACCATCAACAACATTGCCGAGCGAGACCAGTACTCGGAGCGGGATATCGTGTTCGCGGTTGATGAGGCGCACATTGTGACGGTGAACCCGCTGCTGGCGCCGTACATGACCAAAATTGTCAAGATGTGGCGTAAGCTCGGCGCCTGGCTGTGGCTGGCCACGCAGAACCTGAAAGACTTCCCGGATATTGCCGAGAAAATGCTGAATATGGCGGAGTGGTGGGTTTGTCTGACGATGCCGCCGGAGGAGGTCAACGACATTGCCCGCTTCAAGGCACTCACCGAGGAGCAAAAGGCGGTGCTGCTGTCGGCCAGCAAACTCTCCGGCTGTTATACCGAAGGTGTGGTGTTGTCGAAAAAACTCGAGGCGCTGTTCCGTGCGGTACCGCCGAGCCTGTACCTGGCGCTGGGGATGACCGAAAAAGAAGAGAAGGCCGAACGCCGCGCGCTGATGCAGGAATTTGGCTGCAGCGAGCTCGAGGCGGCGCGAAGGGTAGCGCAAACGCTTGATCGCCTGCGCGGTCTGGCGGCGAACGGGGAGGCAGCGGTAGCATGATGACGCTGAAATACCCGGAACCGGTTGTTCGACAGCCAGGCCAGGTCTGTCGTGAGCCGTCGTTATTCACCCTTCCTCCGCAGGGTGTGGCCACCTTAAGCGAAACGGATGCGCGGCGGCTTGAGACGTTCTGCGCGGCTATCCGCGATCGGCTGTTGGAACCGATCCAACTTACCGCCCACCCGCATCGTATCGGGAGTCGTACCAGTGTGGCACTGCATCTTGAGGGGCGACTGGGGCGTTGCATCGATGTGCTGATCACGGTGACCGGCAGTACGTTGTGGCCTCAGCCGGAGGAGTACGATCACCCGCGCTGGTATGTCACCGTGCCGGATGCGGCGGATGTGGTGTATCTGTTGCTCCACCTGAGCGAACTTTGTGAGCGATTTCAGATTAATTAAATACGTCAGAAAATAATTAGAAGCTCTAACGTATTGGTTATGTTGATATTCTCACAGAGTAAGAGAACCTGTTTGTTGTTAAGCAAGCCTCATTAATCAATGTGTTCGTGTTTCATTTTTTCATTATTTATTGTGATAATTGTCACATAAAAGGTTATCCATCATCATTATGCATTAAAGATATTTACATATAATTACTTTTGGCCTACTTTAATTATGGTTATTAATATATGTATTAATGTTTTGTTGGAGTATGGATATGTTGACAGGAAAGTGGGTGCCTCTGCCCTTTATCCTTGTGGTTTCCTTATTGGCTGGGTGTATTGAAGTGGATATGTCCGTTCCCAGCTTTCCGGATATGGCTGCCAGTTTCGGTGTTTCTGAAGGGCATATTCAGCGTACGATCACCTATAACTTCTTGGGATTTGTGTTTGGCGCGTTGATTTATGGCCCACTGTCAGAGTCGATTGGTCGACGCAAAACCATGTTGATCGGTGGGGCTATCATGCTGTTAGGTGCTCTGGGATGTACCTACGCCACTTCAATCGATCTTTTGATGTTGTCCCGCTTTATTCAGGGGTTGGGGGCTTGCACGCCGGTGGTAGTGGCTTACGCGATCATCGCAGACCGTTATCAAGGGGCGGCCATGTACAGCATGATCGGTCTGGTTAATGCCTGTATCTCGATTTTCATGTCGCTAGCGCCAATCGCCGGTGGTTGGATTAATGAGCATTGGGGGTGGAGAGGAAACTATGCGGTTGTCGCGGTGATCACCGCAGCGGCGGTACTGCTGGAATTGTTGTTCCTGCCGGAAACGAAGAAAGAAAAAACGCCATTCGATCTCAAAGCCATTGTGGGAAGCTATGCCCGGCTGACGGCGAGTTTCCAATTCATGCGATTATCGTTGATTCCTTCACTTTTCTTCGCTGCTTATATGGTATTCATCGCTTCCAGCGCTTTTCTTTACCGTGAAACCTTTGCGTTCTCGCTGTCGGCATTTGTTGTTCACTTTTTTATTATCGTGGCGTCATTTTCAATCCCCAGCCTCTTTTCCGCCCGTATTATCGCCGCGTTTGGTGGCGATCGGCGCGCTGAGAAAATCGGTATGGCGTTAGCCATCGTCAGCATTCTAGCTCTACTGACGGCGACAACGCCTTGGGCGATCACCCTGCTGATGAGCCTGTTCTGCTTCGGTTTTTCTATCTGCTATCCGACGCTGTTCGCACGTTCCATGAGTGTCTACCCTGAAATTTACGGTGTGGCGGCCTCCTATATCATGAGCATGCGCTCGCTGCTGGTTGTGGCTATCACGGGGATGGCCAGCTACGTCTTTATCGGGCGGCCGGAGGAAATGAGCTATGTGATGGCGAGTGTGATAGGCGTTGTCGTGTTGTTGTCTATGTTGAGTATCGTGGCATCCCCAAGCAAAGCTGAAGAATAAATAATCGTTTTCGCGTGCCCCCCGGCTAAATATTTATATTTGGCCGGGCTCGGCATGACTTTTTTAAATACATGTATTCCTTCATCTGGAGAATATCTATGGAAAATGAAACCATGGTTTCGAAGGGCGGTTTGTCTGCCGCCTATACTGATAAATGGGAACAGCGCGCATCAATAAGAACCCGTCCCGGTAAATTTATCGACTTTACTATTCCTGGCGCATTTTTCCCCGAGGAGAATCAGCCGATATTTTTGGCTGACATGATGAGCGGCATGGACAATGAGAGGAAGTCGAAAATACTTACTCAGTCATT
>NZ_JAQRFJ010000119.1:0-3082 GCF_028599065.1 Xenorhabdus sp. PR6a
TAAAAATTTATATAACTTGGAAAATATAATTAATTTATTGTCTAATTATCACTATATTAGATGATGTGTATGGCTCACCCTCGTTTATTAAAGTGATATTCCAGAGAATGACATAAATCCAAGTGACATAAGACCGACAGTGATAAAGGTAATACCTAGCCCTTTTAGTCCCTTGGGAATATTTGAATATTTCATTTTTTCTCGTAATCCGGCTAAGGCGATAATCGCCAGCATCCAGCCAATGCCACAACCTGCACCATAAGTAATAGATTCAGCAAAATTATAGTTCCGCTCAACCATAAATATGGTGGCACCAAAAATCGCGCAGTGGATAGTGAGCAAAGGTAGGAAAATTCCTAGCGAGTGATACAGGGAGGGAATGAATTTATCCAGAAACATCTCTAAAACTTGGACAAGAGCAGCTAAGACACCGATAAAGGTGATAAAATTAAGAAATGACAAGTCTATGCCTTCAACGATGCTATCTTCTTTGAGTATATAATTATAGATTAAGTTATTGATTGGTGTGGATAATGTAAGTAATACTGTGACAGTTATCCCTAGTTTAAATGCGGTTTTAACCTCTTTAGAAACAGCTAAAAAAGTACACATCCCAAGGAAGAAACTTAGAGCCATATTTTCAATAAAAGCTGCTTTAATGAGTATGTTTAAGTGATTTTCAATCATAATCCCTCCCATGTATGATAAGCTGTTTATAGTCTAAATAAAACAGTAAATTACTTAAAGCTATCTTTTAAAAAGCTGGGAGGTAGATTTATGAGTATGGACTTGGAAGAGCGAGTTTTAGCGGCACTTGATGAGTATTATCCCAATTTACGTTATAAAATAGATCATTATGATGTTGAAGTGACTCAAGCAAATTGCAGCGTAAGAATGTGGATTAAAGGTGAAGTTTTACCCAGATATGTCATATTTGATAGGAATATTGAGACTGACAATTTGTACCTGACACACGGAATCAGTCATGAAGACTAACAGAAATGTTGGTATTTTCCTCTACAACCAATAGTAAATTTTAATCGGGGTTGAATAGTACCCCGATTATCGCGGATAACGTTATTTCTACAACCGATAATATTATTTGAATAGAAATGTTTTTGTCCGTATCTTTCTAACCAGCCCAATGAACGCTCAACCACCCAATGGTTGGGGATCACCACGAACATATGCAATTCAGAACGTTTGGCAATTGTTACGGTAGCACCACACAGCAATTTTAACGACAGGGCAAACGCCTCCCCAGTATACCCACTATCGGCCATAAGCATTTTACCCGCGTTCCAACTGAGTATGATTATCGACAACAAGCTGACGTTTGATTCCTGATATCTTTTCCCCGGCATTATAGCCTTTGTATTCAGCGGGTTCGGTGTTCTTCATACTCCAGAAGGTTGCCGGATTCACAGGGTGCCGTTTGTTTATGGGCGTGCCCAAACAAAGGGAGTATCTGCTCAAATTGCTCGCGGGTACGGGAGAAAAAACACCGGAGGGATTGATAGCACCCAGTGTCTCGGAACCGCGTAATCTGTTGTCAAAATCGGTGAAAAAGACGGGAGAGACAATCGAACAGAGTTTACGTTGGTCATACTGGCAGCGACGGCATCAATATTGTGCCTAACAATGTCATTGTCATAACCGAGATAACATACTGATTAAAAATAAATTATGGGTGTATTGTTAGTCAATGTTCAACGCGTTCAGGGCACAGATTGATAGATCTAGGTCACAAGAAAAAGTATATTGTAGAAAATAAAAACCCTAAGTGTGAACTCAGGGTTTTTAGTTAAATATTGCCGATAATGGTCAAGTGTGGACACTCTGTGGACACAGACAGACATAAATGTATAGATATCAATGAACTACAAGGATATTTTGAACGCCATGCCAGTGTTACATAACCGTATTTCTAATAAAGAGCTAAAAGAGCGCATGTTGGCTGAAAATGAACCGCGCACGACAATCTCTTTTTATAAATATTTTACTATTTCCGAACCACAGGCTTTTCGCGATAGTTTGTATCAAAAGTTTGCTGAATTATCTGTCTTTGGGCGGGTTTATATCGCCAAAGAAGGTATCAACGCACAAATTAGTGTGCCTTCCAAAAATGTTGATGCGTTGAGAGCATTATTAGATGAGACCGACCCGGCGTTATGCAATTTGCGTCTTAACATTGCGTTGGAAGATGATGGTAAGTCATTTTGGGTATTGCGCATGAAGGTGCGTGAACGCATTGTTGCCGATGGTATTGGAGATGAAACTTTTGATCCATCTAAAACAGGCGAATACCTGAAAGCGGAGCAGGTTAACCAAATGTTGGATGATCCTGATACCGTCTTTGTCGATATGCGTAACCACTACGAATATGAAGTCGGGCATTTCGAAAACGCGATTGAAATTCCATCAGATACATTTCGTGAGCAGTTGCCAATGGCTGTGGAAATGCTGAAGGACAATAAAGATAAAAATGTAGTTATGTACTGTACCGGTGGAATTCGTTGCGAAAAAGCGAGTGCTTATATGTTGCACAACGGTTTTAGCAAAGTTTACCACGTAGAAGGTGGCATTATTGAATATGCCCGTAAAGCGAAAGAACAGGGATTGCCAGTCCGGTTTGTTGGCAAGAACTTTGTCTTTGATGAACGCATGGGTGAACGTATTTCTGAAGATATCATTGCGCACTGCCATCAATGCGGAGCAACATGTGATAGCCATACCAACTGTAAGAACGATGGCTGCCATTTGTTGTTTATCCAGTGCCCATCTTGTGCAGCACATTTCGAAGGTTGTTGCAGCGATGCCTGTCGCAAAGAGATGAGACTGCCAGGAGAAGAACAGCGTACTCGTCGGGCAGGAAGAGAGAATGGCGCTAAAATCTTTAATAAGTCCCGCTATCGGTTAAATGATGGCTTGCATATCACATCACTGCAATCTATTAAGTAGTCGTTCTAGTTAGTTTTCATCTTTCAAATTGTAGATTTATTATCTGCGTTTATTGTCCCAGTCACATAATTCGCTATGTGACTGGGAATTTATTCTATTGCCACTATTATACTAAGATAGG